>CAYPUJ010000023.1:0-24460 GCA_964413805.1 uncultured Bacteroides sp.
AGTAATCTCATGCGGGGTGGTGTGCCGGGCTGTGCTTAGCGGGCGGCGGCGCGACGGTCTTTCAGCAGCTGTACCATCTGCTGCGCCGCCCTGTGGGGGGCTCCGGTGTCGCCCAGGCGGCGGGCCATGCGGTCATATTCCTCCAGCATGTTCCGGCGGTAGTCCTTGTCCCGGAGGATGCGCCCCAGTTCTTCCTGCATCTGCTTCACGGTCATGCGGTCGGCCACCAGCTCCTGCACCACTTCGCGACCGGCTATCAGGTTGACCAGGGAGATGTATTCCACCTTCAGTATGTGACGTTTCAGGAAGGCCACCAGCTTTCCGGCCGGGGTGTGGTAGCAGACGGCCTGGGGTACGCGGAAGAGTGCCGTCTCCAGTGTGGCGGTGCCCGATGTCACCAGGGCGGCTTCGGCGTGTTGCAGCAGGGAGTAGGTCTGGTCGAAGACGATTGCCGGACGGCTGTCCTTCGTGTAGGCACGGTAGTAGTCGGGCGGTATGCCCGGCGCACCGGCCACTACCGTCTGGTATGCACCGAAGGCACCGGCGGCACGCAGCATGTCGGGCAGGTTGTCCTTGATTTCCTGTTTGCGGCTCCCGGCCAGCAGGGCGATGATGGGCTTCGGGGAGAGGCGGTTGCGCAGCCGGAAGCCTTCCGGGTCTTGCGGGTGGGTGGCAAGGTGGGCGGTCACCTCGTCGAGCGTGGGGTTGCCCACGTAGCGGATGGGGTAGCGGTGCTTCTTCTCGAAGAAGTCTGTCTCGAAAGGCAGGATGGAGAAGAGTTCGTCCACGTCTCTGCGGATGTTCCTGATGCGGTACTCCTTCCATGCCCAGATTTTGGGCGCGATGTAGTAGTACACCGGGATGCGGGTGTGCGCCCGGACGTACCTGGCAATGTCGAGGTTGAAGCCCGGATAGTCCACCAGAATCAGCGCGTCCGGTTGCCAGTCGGCGATGTCGGCCTTGCAGTGCTTCATGTTGTTCAGGATGGTGCGCAGGTGCAGCAGCACGGGGATGAACCCCATGTAGGCCAGTTCCTTGTAGTGCCTCACCGGCTGCGTGCCTCCCACGGCGGCCATCCGGTCTCCGCCGAAGAAGCGGAACGCGGCGTCCGGGTCTTCGGCTTTCAGGGCGGCCATCAGGTGGGAGGCATGGAGGTCGCCCGATGCCTCTCCTGCAATCAGATAGTACTTCATCGGGAATCGGGGAAGGGTGGGGGAATGCGGTGGAAGCGGCGGCCTATGGGCGGAACCAGTCTTGCAGTTGCGGCATGAAGCCGTAGGCGGTGAGGTCTGTCGTGACGGGGGTGATGGCCACATATCCGTTGGCCAGGGCCCAGTGGTCGTTCTTCTCGTTGTCGGCATCGCTGTCTTCGAAGCTGCCGGTCAGCCAGTAGTAGTGGTGGTCGTTGCGGTGGGCAAAGTGCTCCCACTCGTTGACCCATTGCCCTTTGGCCTGTTCGCAGATGCGGATGCCCTTGAACTCCTTGGCGACGGGGAAGTTGACGTTGAGGCAGACCTGCGGGGGAAGCCCTTTCTCCAGCACCCGGCGGGCGATGTCGCGGATGAAGGGGAGCATCGGCTCGAAGTCGGGATTCGGGTCGTGGCTGCACAGCGAGAAGGCAATGGAGGGCACGCCTTTCAGGCAGCCTTCGATGGTCGCGCCCATCGTGCCCGAGTAGTGCACGTTGACGGCCGAGTTGTCGCCGTGGTTGATGCCGCTCACCACCAGGTCGGGCTTCCGGTCAAGCACGGTGTGGAAGGCGAGCTTCACGCAGTCGGTAGGCGTGCCCGAGCATTTGTAGACGCTCAGCCCCACGTCTTTGCGGATGAGCTGGTAGTGGATGGGTTCGGTCACGGTCATCGAACAGGAGGAGCCGGAGCGGGGCGCGTCGGGTGCCATGACTACAATTTCGCCCAGCGGGCGCAGACACTTGATGAGTTCGCTGATGCCTTTCGAGATGATGCTGTCGTCGTTCGAGACGAATATCAGAGGACGTTGGTTTTCCATATATATACGTGTTTCTTTATTGTGTTTGATGCACAAAGGTATGGGTTTTGGTCGAGATATGCTAACTTTGTGCCGGTTTATGTGCTTTTGCCTCCGCCGGGGCTGCCTCCTGCCGGAGTCTTTTCAGGTATTCGGAGGGGATGTAGCCGAACTCCTCCTTGAAGCATTGGCGGAAGTAGAACAGATTGTTGAAGCCCACCTTGAAGGCAATCTCCGATATGTTGTACCTGCCCTCGATGAGCAGCTTCTCGGCGGATTTCATCTTCATCTTGCGCACATACTCGTTGGTGGAAAGCCCCGTCAGTGCTTTCATCTTCCGGTAGAGCGTGCTGCTGCTCATGCACATCTTGTCGGACAGGTAGCCGATGTCCACCTTGTCCGAAGAAAGGCGTGCTTCAATCAGTTCGTTTATCTTCTGCAGGAACTCGTTGTCCAGCCTGTTGAATGCGGCGGTGACGAGTGCCTGCTTCTCCCGGTGCGCTTCCTTGCCTTTGGCCGCGAAGCGTTCGGCCAGCTTGTGGCGGCTTTGCAGGAGGTTGGCTATCCGGCTGCGCAGCAGGCTTGCGCTGAAGGGCTTGGTCAGGTAAGAGTCGGCTCCCAAGGCATAGCCCTCCTCTTTGTCCTGCAACGAATCCTTGGCAGTCAGCAGGATGATGGGGATGTGGCTGGTGCGCACGTCATCCTTCAGTGCGCGGCACATTTCGTTGCCGTCCATCACGGGCATCATGATGTCGCTCACGATGATGTCCGGTATCTCCTTCAACGCCTGTTCCTTGCCTTCCTGCCCGTTGGCGGCAACGCGCACCTCGAAAGTGTCGCCGAGCGAGTCGGCAATGTAGCGGCGGATGTCGTCGTTGTCCTCCACGATGAGCAGGATGGGGCGTGTGCTGTCTGCCGGTTCGGCTTCCGGTCCGGGCATCCCGCCCGTGCTGTCCGGGGAGTCGGTGTGGAGCACGTTGGGGTAATAGTTGTCGGTGAGCAGGCTGACACAAAAGGTGCTGCCCTCATTGGGCACACTCTGTACGCTGATTTCTCCCTCGTGCAGTTCCACCAGGTTCTTCACCAATGCCAGCCCGATGCCCGTGCCCGATGCCTGGTGCTTGCTCCCTTCCTGGTAGTAGCGTTCGAATATGTGTGGCAAAGCGTTGGGCTGTATGCCATAACCTGTGTCGCTTACGTACAGGTCGGTGTAGTCCACGCCTTCCCGCTGTGTCTGTCGCACGCCGATGGTGATGGCGCCGCGTCCGGTATATTTGATGGCATTGGAAATCAGATTGTCCAGGATGGTGTGGATCACTTCCTTGTCGAAGTAAAGCACAAGGCTCTTCCGGGGCAGGTCCAGTCGGATGTCCACGGCCTCCTTCTGGTTCAGTTCCTTATATTTGAACCCGATTTCCTGAATGAGGCTTGCGATGTTTCCCCGGCTTACGCAGAGCTTCTTGTTCTGTGTTTCCGTCTTTCTGAACTCCAGAATCTGGTTGATGAGGTTCAGCAGCCGCAAGGCACTCTGGTGGATGACGCTGATTTTCTGTGCATCCTTGGTGGAGAGTGTCCGGCTCTTTTGCAAGTCTTCCAGCGGGCCGACAATCAGGGTGAGCGGCGTGCGGAGTTCGTGGGTGATGTTGGTATAGAAGCGGAGCCGTTCGTTGTTCAACTCCTGCTCATGTTCGTGGTTCTGTTTCTCCAGTTTATAGAGCGTCTCGGCATCCAGACGCTTCTTGTAGGCGTAGAAGATGAAGAACAGGACGGTAAGGAACAGCACGAGGTAGAGAAGGTTGGCCCACCAGGTTTTCCACAGGGGTGGGGCGATGTGTATGTCGAGCGAAGTGGCTTTTTCCGGCCATGCCTGGTTGTGCATCCGCGTTTTCACTTTGAACCGGTAGTCTCCCGGTGCGAGGTTGCGGAAGGTGACGTTGTTGGTTGCCACCGTGTACCACGAGTTCTTCAGCCCTTCCAGCATATAGGCATACTCCACCTGGTTTACCAAGGCATAGTTCTGCACGTTGAAGGTGATGTTGAAGCTGTTCTGTTGCGACTTCAGTTCGATGCTTTTGCGCCCGTTCAGCGAGAGGACATCGGTACTGTTGCCGGCATTGTCCATCGGGCCGTAGATTTCGATGTGGTTGATGAAAGCCGGGGGAGACTCCCGCTCCTGCAACACATCTGCGGGATTGAAGCGGCACAGGCCGTTGAGGGCACCGAAGTAGAGGGTACCGTCCTTGTCCCGCGCGGCAGACTGGCGGCAGAAACCGCCGGGCGGTATGTTGTCCTGCTGTTCGTAGCAGTTGAAGCTGCCTTTCCGGTCGATGTAGCAACAGATGCCCTGGTTGGTGCTGAACCAGATGTTGCCTTCCAGGTCTTCCTGGATGGCCTGGATGTGCGTGTTGGTCAGTCCGCTGTCGCGGCGGTACACCCGGTAGCCGCGTTCCCGGAGCGAGGGGAAGCAGACCAGTCCGTCGCCCGTGGCTGCCCACAGGCGTTTCCGGCTGTCCTCGTAAAGGTCGTTCAGGGTGTTCGAGGGGAAATCGTTTTCTACGTTGAAGAAGGCAATCTCCTGATATTGCCCGTCGTACACGCCCAACCCTCCCCCGAAGAAGCCTACCCACACCTGCCCTTCGGAGTCCTTCAGGATGCAACGCACGAGGTCGTCCTTCTGTCCCAGTTGTCCCTTAATCGTCAGTTTGTCTCTGTCTATCAGAAGAATGCCTGTACTTGTTCCCACCCAGATGATTCCTTGCCCGTCCTCGAAAAACGTGCGCACGTCGGTCTGTGCCAATGTTTCTGGCAGTATCTGCCGGAAACGTCCGGTGTGTGGGTCGTAGCGCAGGATGCCGCCGGAGAAAATGCCAAACCACAGGTTTCCTTTGGTGTCGCAAAAGGCTGCCTGCACCGAACCTGCGTTCCGCCGGTTGGCCGATACCCGGTAGTTGGCTGTGCGTTGCCCCCGGTTGAACACATTGATATCCCCGCCGTCGGTGCCTACCCACAGGTTGCCCTGCCGGTCGAAACATACACCGGAGGCCGTCTTGCTGGTCATTGTGTTGTTGTTGATTTCGTGAAAAGGCGAGTACTTGCAGGTGCTGAACAGCGGGGGATGTTTCACAATGAAGTTGATGCCGCCTCCCCACGACCCCGCCCAGATGTTGCCGAACGAGTCTTGCAGCAGGCAGCGGATGGTGGACTTCGAGAGACCGGACCCGTCGTCTCCTTCCCGGATGAAACTGAAACGGGTGGGTGCTGCCGTATTGAACAGGTGTTGCGACAGGTCCAGAATGGCAATGCCGCCAAACTCCATCGCTATCCACAGTTTGTTGTCATCCATTTGTTTGATGTCGTGCACACGGTGAGAGAGGTTTTTCATCGGGTCGTTGAAGCGGATGAACCTCTCGGTTTCGGGGTTGAACAGGGCCAACCCGTTGTCGGTTCCCACCCAAATGTAGCCGTTGCGGTCGCGGTAGATGCAGTTTACTTCGTTGCCGGGCAGGCTGTAAGGGTCGTCGGGGTTGTGTATGAAGTTCCTGGCTTTCCTCTCTTTCAGCGAGAGGATGCTCATGCCGTGGTAGACGTGGCCGATGTAGAGCGTGCCTTCCCTTACTTCGGTGGCACACCACACCTGGTCGCTCACCAGCCCTTTGACGTTGTCCGTGTTGTAGTGAGTGAAAGTGCCTGTTTGCTTGTCGAAGTAGTCGATACCTTTCCAGTAGGTGCATACCCACAGGTTGCCGTCGGAGGCACCCGAGATGTTTGTCACGTCATTGGTGGCAAGGCTGTTGGGATTATCTTCGTCGTGCAGGAAACTTTCAAATGTCTCGCAGGTGTAGTGGAGGGCGTTCATCCCTGCCCGTTGTGTGCCAATCCACAGGATGGAGTCTTTGGGGTCGTCGAACACACAGTTCAGTTCATTGCCTGTGATGCCCGGCTGCGCAGAGTCTTCTTTATAATAAGGTATGAAACGCAAACCGTCAAACAAGTTCAGGCCTTCCTCCGTGGCAAACCAAAGGAAGCCTCGTTTGTCCCGTGCAATGCTGACCACGTGGTTGTTCGACAGGCCGTCTCTCACGTCCAGTCCTTTCACGGCATACGACTGTGCAAAGGTATGCAGGCAGACTGTTTGCAGGAAAGCGACCAGAAGAATTGTGGCGGTGGTGGCTCGTTTCATGGTATGTTTCAGGTTCTTCATGGGTTCAAAAGTACGAATAATATGCTTGGTTTGTATTACATCCGGTATTTTTTGAAAGATTTATAGGCGTTGAATGCACGATTCGTGCTTTTGCGTTGCTTTTTCCGAAAGCCGGGAAGGGACGTATGCTTGCCATTGCAAGGTTGTTATGGGCAGGCAATAAGTTTACAATCTTTCAGGTTTTATAAACTTCCTTTTTCCCGCGTTACATGCTGTTAAACTCGTAATATTTCATGCAGGAATCGGTAAATGCACGATTTCTATTTATTATCTGCACGATTTGTTGCGTTGTGTAATGCTTTAAATTCATACTTTTGTCAAATCGGTTAAGAACCGTAAGTAATTTTATTGTTAAACTTTAAAAAGATAATTTATGAAGAAGCATTTCTTTCATGTCCCGTTGTGGACATTCTTATTGCTGACTTTATGGATGACGGGCTGCAGTGACGACGATGGCTATGCCGATGTTGACGGGCAGAATCCTACGCTTACTTTGGCAGTCCAGCACATTCAGAGTGCAGCAGGCCGTACTTTTACGGTCGAGGGTACAGTGACTGATGCAGATGGCATTGCCACCATTCGTCTGGTATGTTCTGCGTTGTATCTGGACAAGACCATTGACCTGATTGAAATCTACGGTGAACCGTTGACCAGTTACGAACTGGCATACAGTTTTACGACCCAGTCCGATGAACTGGGGGAGAGTTTCACCATTACCGTAACCGTTACCGATGTTGGCGGTCGCACTTATACGCAGGATGTATTGGTAACGATGGATGGTGATTTCGAGGAACCTGTGTTCGTATCGGGGGCACCCGATGACGGAGGATTGTTGCCTGTGATTCTGCGCGAGGGTGAAACGCCCTCATTGGAGATTGCCATCTCCATGAGCGATGACCGGGGACTCGATTATCTGGACATCGACATCGAAGGAATCGACGGATTCCCCGTACACTATGACTTGGGGGCGCAGACTACGGGTACATATACACAAACGGTCTACTTCCCGGAAGAAATCGCACAATATGCTTATACGGTAGCCGTGGCCGATACGGCAGGCAATGTGGTGAGCCGCACCGCCACCATTTCGGTGACTGACGTGATGGACTATGATAAAATGTATATCTGTGACGTAGCTACCGAAGCCGAACTGACCAGTGACGTATTTGGTGTGCCGATGTGCATAGACCATACGGGAGAATACCAGTACCAGGCCATTTACTACAATGCTGAAGCAGGGACGGAAGTCTATTTCATCCCGACAGCCAGCAGCCTGTCGGTGACGTATGGTATCGATTCGAGCAATGAAGATCGCTTGACCAACGACCCGAACTATGTCCAACCGCTTGTGCTTAACCTGTCCAACACCTATTATGTGATAGACATCGACATCTTGAATCTGACGTATGAAATCAGCAACACGTATTCTGTGGACGATGCCCAAGACCCGTGGGGAACGGACATGACTTACGGGGAAGAGACATTCGACCTTTGGGGAGATGGAAGCACATACATAGCCTTTACGTTTGGCCTGACCTCGAGCAACCCCACGGCTGTTGAATCGTTCACGCAAGATGCAACCAACCCGCATCTGTTCTATAGCGAACCGATGACCTTGTCTTCCGGAGAAACGATGAACTTCATCATCCATAACTATCATACCAATGAGTGGTGGAATGCCGTGAGATGGTGCAGCACGAGCAGTACAGACCTTGACGTATTCGGCTACTACACCGGAAGCTCGTCGAAGAATGACGCTTACACCGGCCCGACGAACACACAGGATGTATGGTCGCAACCTACCGTGACGACCGGCGGTACTTACCGCTTCTACTTCGATTCACATTTGGGCAGGGCTAAATTAGTACGAGAGTAATTAACCTATTAGAACATCTTATATATATGAGAAAGCAACTATTCATTGCATCTCTGATGATGCTGCTGTCGCTTTGTGGCTTCGCCCAGCAGAAGGTTACGGTGACAGGTAATGTGATTTCCGGCAGTGACCAACTGCCATTGATTGGTGCTACCATTCAGATTAAGGATACGGGTTCGGGCTCTATTTCAGACATCGATGGTAACTACTCGGTTAGAGACGTGCCTGCCGACGGCGTGCTGGTGTTTTCTTCCATCGGCTACAGGACACAGGAGATTAAGGTGAACGGACGTACTGTCATCAACGTGGTGCTGGAAGAAGCCACTGAACAGTTGGACGAAATCGTGGTCATCGGTTATGGTACCGTGAAACGCAGCGATTTGACCAGTTCCATATCTACCGTGAAAGGTGAAGAAATTACCCAAACGGTGACGGGCAACGCCATGGATGCCTTGCAGGGAAAAGTGAACGGTGTGCAGGTGGCCAGCGGTGGTGGCCCGGGCACTACGCCGAAAGTGCTGATTCGTGGTGTCACCACAGTCAACGGTTCCGACCCGCTCTATGTGGTGGACGGTATGCCTTTGAGCGAGGGATCGAACATCAACTTCTTAAACTCCAATGACATCGAGTCAATGGAAGTGTTGAAGGATGCTTCAGCAGCCGCCATCTACGGTACCCGCGCATCGAACGGCGTTATCCTGATTACTACCAAGAAAGGGGTGGCCGGCAAAACAGTCGTCAATTTTACCGCTTCAGTGGGTTTCCAAACTATTGCAAAGCCCAACATTGCGGGTGCCGCCGAATACAAGGAAGTGTATAACACGCGCTATACCAACGACGGTCTGACTTCCAACTGGAACGACACCGGTGCCACGACCAATCCCGGCGGCACAGACTGGTGGGACACCGTGGTGAACAAGACTGCGCTGGTGGAGAACTACGGACTCAACATTTCGGGTGGCTCGGACAAGCTGACTTATAATTTCAGTTTGGGGTATTACCGCAACAATTCGCAATTCGACGTGGGCTACTGGGACAAAATCAATGCCCGCCTGAACACGGAGTACACCTTTAATAAATATGTAAAGTTCGGCTTCGACATCGCGCCGCGTGTGGAGTCGTGGGATGACACAAGCAGCCAGTTCGCTTCGGCCATGGCTATGGACCCCACCACACCGGTATTCCGTCCTGAGTCGGAATGGGAAGACAACGAGTATAACAACTACGAACGTTCCTACAACAACCAGACCTGGAACCCGGCTGCCTCGATAGCCCGCCAGAACTCGCATTCGCGCGAAATGGGTGCCATCATCAACACCTATTTGCAGGTGGATCCCATTCAGCAGCTGACGCTTCGCACCCAGTTCAGTACCAATGCTCATTACCGCCGTTCGGACAGCTTTACGCCGGAGTTCTACATCGATGCCTTGGAGCAATCGACACTGAGCAACATCTCGCGCCAGTCTCAGGAATGGCTGGACTGGAACTGGACCAACACGGTGACCTATAACGAGACGTTTGCCCAGAAACACAACCTGAACGTCATGGCCGGATTCACGGCAGAACGTTACGCCTATTACAACACGCAGGCCATACGCGACGATGTGCCTAACAACATGGATCAGATGCAGGAGGTAAATGCCGGCGATCCCGACACCTCCCAGGCCTACGGATCGAGCAGCTTCAATACGTTGGTTTCTTTCCTGGGACGTGTGATGTATAATTACGACAACCGTTATTACATCTCGGCATCCATCCGTGCCGACGGTTCTTCACGTTTCCCCTCGGGCAACAAATATGCCGTATTCCCTTCGGTATCCGCTTCCTGGCGCATCACGAGTGAAGAGTTCATGCAGGATCAGAACATATTCGACAACCTGAAGTTGCGCGGAGGTTGGGGGCGTGTCGGCAACCAGTCCATCGACAACGATGCCACACTGACGCTTCTCGACCAGGCCCAGTACTCTTTCGGCGGCGACATTGCCAATGGCTACTATGTTTCCGGAGTAGGCAACGACCAGCTGGTGTGGGAAACGGTGGAAGACTGGAACGTGGGCATCGACATGTCGTTCCTCCGGTCGCGTCTGAACGTCACGTTCGAATACTTCCAGAAGAAGTCAAAGGACATGCTCTACGAGAAGCAGAACATTTATGCCATCGGCTATCCCGACTGGAACAGTACCGTGTGGATGAACATCGGCAGCATGAAGGCCACCGGCTGGGAACTGGGAATAACCTGGCGTGACCAGCTGAACAAAGATTTCTCATACGATGCCACGCTGAACCTCTCGCAGGTCCGCAACCGGGCCATCAAGTTCTCCGGCGACGGCCCCATCACGACGGGCGGCTTCAACAGCGACCAGATCATCCGCAACGAAGACGGCGGCCTGATCTCCCGCTTCTACGGCTACGTGGCCGACGGCATCTTCCAGAACTGGACGGAAGTGTATGCCCATACCGATGAGTATGGCAACCTGATCCAGCCCAACGCACAGCCGGGTGACATCCGTTTCCTCGACCTGAACCACGACGGCACGCTGGACGAGAACGACAAGACCTTCATCGGCAATCCGTATCCCGACCTCATGCTGGGTCTGAACTTGAGCCTGCGCTATAAGAACATAGACTTTGCCGCCAACTTCTATGGCACCTTCGGCAACGACATCTTCAACCTGACGAAGCAACTCTATTCCGGCACCGACGGTTCCAACGTCTGGGCAGGCACGCTGGAAAAGGCCTGGCATGGCGAAGGCACAAGCTACGACATCCCGCGGCTGTCCTACAGCGACCTCAACCAGAACTACCTGCGCGTGTCAAGTTTCTACGTGGAGGATGGTTCCTACCTGCGCTGCAAGTTGCTGCAGGTTGGCTACACGCTGCCCAAGCAATGGGTGAAAGGTGTGGACCTGCGCGTTTCCTTCTCGGCACAGAACCCGTTCACCATCACCGGCTACTCCGGCATGGACCCCGAACGCCCGGCACTGGACGGAAGCGTCATCGAGACGGGCATTGACAACACGGCATACCCCAATCCGCGTACCTTCTTGTTTGGCATTGACTTAAAATTTTAATCGACAATACGTATGAAAAAGTTATTGACTATACTCACATTGGCCGCCACGCTGGGATTTACCGCTTCGTGCGAAGATTTCCTGACCGAAGAAGTGCGTGGCCAGCAGAACCTTGACACTTACTTTGCATCCATCGACGATGCAGAAGCCTACCTGACCGGGTGCTACCAGGCCTTGACCCATGGCGGATGGTGGCAGATCAACACCGTGTGGCTGCTTTCCGAAATGTGCAGCGACGATGCCTGGATGGGCAACACCACCCAGAGCCAGAGCGACTACATCTCGTTAGCCCACTATCAGGGGAACGGTGCCAGCAACGGTCCCATCTCCAACTTCTGGCAGTATCGCTACAAAGGCATTCTGCGCTGCAACATCGGCATTGAGCGCATCGCCGACCTTGACGTGGAAGACACGGAAACGCGGGACCGGCTGGTGGCCGAAGCCCGTTTCTTGCGTGCCTATTACTACTTTGAGCTGGTCCGCAATTTCGGGGGTGTGCCCCTGATTACCGGCTTCCTGATGCCTGAAGAAATCACAGGCATCACCCGTGCCACTGAAGAAGAGACCTACGCTTTCATCGAAGAAGACCTCCTGGCCGCTGCCGACATATTGCCGCAGCGCAGCGAGTACAGCGCGTCCGACATGGGACGTGCCACGCGCGGCGCCGCCCTCGGCCTGCTCGGCAAGGCATATCTCTATCAGGAGAAATGGGAAGAAGCCCGTGATGTGCTGCAGACCGTCATCGACGAAGGCGAATACCAGCTGCTGCCGGAGTTCGGGCAGGTGTGGGATCTGGATTACGACAACAGCGTGGAAAGCCTCTTCGAGGTGCAGTACATCTACCACTCCACGCTGGCTCTGGGCGGTTCGCTCGCCACGGTGACCGGCTGCCGCAACGGCCCCGGTGACGGCTGGAGCTGGTGCCAACCGTCGGCCCACCTCGAACAGGCCTTCATTGATGCGGGCGACACGGAGCGCCTGCGCTGGACCATCATCAAGACCGGCTGCACGGAGATTGCGGGCGAAGACAACTTCGACCAGTTCGTTGACAACAGCAAGGACATGTCGAGCTACGAGGACTACATCGAACGTTATGGCTGGGACCCCGAATGCTATATCATCGACCCCTCGCAGCACAAGTCGGCACGCATCATCCGCAAGTACTTCCTGCCCATTGAAGACCGTCCGGAAGTGTACAACACCGACAAGAGCCCGCTCAACCACCGCATCCTGCGCTATGCCGACGTGCTGCTGATGTATGCCGAAGCCTGCAACGAGCTGGGCGACGACAACAATGCCCGCACGGCTCTAAACCAGGTGCGTATCCGTGCCGGGTTGGCTCAGGTGACAGGCACAGGCACCACCCTGCGCGATGCCATCCGCCTGGAACGCCGCCTGGAGCTGGCCTTCGAGCAAAGCCGCCTGTACGACATCCGCCGCTGGAAGGACGACAACGGTGACCCGCTCATCGCAAGCATCATGGGACCCAACGGCAGCTTCGTGCAATGGAACCTGAACGAGGAGACACGCGACCTCTACGAATGGGAGAACCAGGGAGAATCGAGCGACAAAGGCACGTCGTTTGACGTGAACCGCGACCTGCTCTTCCCCATCCCCTTGTATGAAATCACCATGTCCAACGGCACCATTGAGCAAAACCCCGGTTGGAACTGACGGCAGGGCTGATTCTGCCCGAGTGTCGGCTGCGTTTTCCCGAAGTGGCACTTCGGAAAACCGGGAATGACGCAACACATGTAAGGCAATGAAATCTGTCGGTAAAGGATTCTCTTTCAATAGGTAATTTTTATATCTTTGTCGCGGGTAGGTTCGGTAACGAGGTTATCCGCGACTTTTCTTCATAAACACCTATATATTGTTTGCAATGAAAAGAAACGATTATTTTTCTCTTTTGTTCATACTGGCTTTGACAGTGGTCGCTTGCAGCGACGATGACCCTACCGTAAGTCAGGATTCGGATGAATACGTCGTACCCGAAAACAGTGTGGAACGGTCGGTGACGCTGGACGCTTCGCAAACCTTTCAGACCATCGACGGCTTTGCCGCTTCCGACTGCTGGTCGCCGTCCTACGTGGGTCGCACATGGACGTCCAGCCGGGCGGGCATTGCCGAACTGCTGTTCTCGTCGGAAATCATCGACGGCCAGCCGCAAGGCATCGGACTCTCCCAATGGCGCGTCAATCTGGGAGGCGGCACGGCTCAGCAGGGCGACGACAGCGATATTGAGGATAAGTCGCGCCGCGCCGAGTCCTACCTGAACGACGACCTCACCTACGACTGGAGCCGCTGCGAGGGGCAACGCTACTTCATGGAGCAGGCCCGCGCACTGGGCTGTGAGAGCTTCATCCTCTTCAGCAACACGCCCCCCGTGCAATACACCATCAACGGCAAGGGCTACTCCAACCAAGGAGGTTCGGCCAATCTGCGCGAGGACTGCTACGACGACTTTGCCGACTACATGGCAGAAGTGGCCGCCTACTACACGACCGAAGGATACAACATCACCCATATATCGCCCGTCAACGAGCCGCAGTACGACTGGGGCGATGCCGACCAGGAGGGTAGCGGATGGACCAATGAGCAGGTGGCCACATTGGCCCGCGAGCTGGACAGCGCACTGTCCGACCGGGGACTTTCCACCGAAATCCTCCTGGGTGAGGCCGGCGACTGGGAATACCTCTACCAGGTCAAGAGCGATGCCGCCCGTAGTGACGTGATGAACGCTTTCTTCACGCCGGGCTCTTCTGCCTATGTGGGCGACCTCTCGCACGTGAACAGCCTCATCGGCGGACACAGCTATTGGACCGACGGCACCTGGAGCGGCATGCGCGATGTGCGGTCGCTCGTGGCAGATGCCGCCGGACAATACGGGTTGCGCGTGTGGCAGACCGAGTGGAGTATGCTGGGCGACGGCTACAGCAGCACTGAGTTTGGCAGCTACGACACGGCTTCTGAGATGGACATCGCCCTCTATATGTCGCGCGTCATCCACAACGACCTCACCGTAGGCGGTGTATCCTCGTGGAGCTTCTGGACCTCTATGGACGTGTCACGTTGGGGACACATGAACCGTTTCCTGCTCATATCGCTTGTGCCGGCCGACGGAGTGTATGGCGACATCGAGCAGGAAGGCAGTTACGCGGCTGCCCGCACGCTGTGGGTGTTGGGCAACTATAGTCTTTTTGTCCGTCCCGGCTATCGTCGCATTGCCGTGGAACAGAACGAAGTGATGAATTTCTTCGGGTCGGCCTACATTTCGCCGGAGGGCGATCGGGTGGTGGCGGTGTTCACCAATTATTCCGGTCGCCCCGTCTGCCTCAACGAAACGCATACCGGCTGGCCGGGAGATCCGCAGTCCATCCGCATTTACACCACGACGAGCACCCAAAACCTGCAGGAAGCGACGGTGACGGACGGCAGTCCGGTGGTCATTGCGGCAGAGAGCGTAACGACCGTGGTGTATGACCTCTGAACACTTCAACCTTTAAACTCATAAACAGTCATGAACCTCAGACCTCTTTTCCTGATTTGCCTTTGGGCATTGTGCCGGTTGGCACAGCCCGCAATGGCGCAAGTGTCGTTCGGCTCGCCCGAAAAGTTCAACGAAGGCTGGCTCTTTGCATTGGACGACGATTCAGCCATGTCCGCGCCCGGCTACGACGACAGCCGGTGGCGCAAACTCCGCCTGCCCCACGACTGGAGCATCGAAGGGCAGCTCTCTCCCACGCTGGCCAGCTGCACGGGCTATCTGCCCGGCGGGGTGGGGTGGTATCGCAAACATTTCACCGTGGACGGTGATGCTGCCGCGCGTCATTACATCTACTTTGAGGGCGTGTACAACCGCAGCGAAGTCTACCTCAACGGCCACCTCCTGGGCAAACGTCCCAACGGCTACATCTCTTTCCTCTACGACCTGACACCCTACCTGAAAGCCGGCGAGAACGTCCTGGCCGTCCGTGTGGACCACAGCCGCTATGCCGACTCCCGCTGGTACACCGGCTCCGGCATCTACCGCGACGTGTGGATGATTGCCGCGTCCGACATCCACTTTGCCCAGTGGGGTGTCGGCTGGCGTGCAGCGTCCATCACCGCCGGCAAGGCCGTGGTCGAGGTGGACATGCAGGTGGAGAAGCATGTGGAGGCTGCGGGCGCGCTGGAGCTACGTGCCACCCTGCGCGATGCCGACGGGCGGCAGGTGGCCCGCCGCACGGCCCGCTTGAGCGACCGCAAGAAGGGCATCTCGCTGAAAAAGCTGGAACTGACCGTCTCCCGTCCCCACCGTTGGTCGTTGGACGACCCCTATCTCTATGCTTTGGAGACGGAGCTCTACCTGGATGGCAAGCGCATTGACGGTTGCTTCACCGCTGTCGGACTGCGCACTCTTACCTTTGATGCCGATCGGGGCTTCGCCCTCAACGGTGAGTGGATGAAGGTGAAAGGTGTCTGCCTGCACCACGATGCGGGCGTGCTCGGTGCCGTGGTGCTGCCCGAAGTGTGGGAACGCCGCCTGCACAACCTCAAGGAGATGGGAGTCAACGCCATCCGCATGAGCCACAATCCGCAGGCTCCCGTGGTCTATGACCTTTGCGACCGTCTGGGACTGCTCGTCATGGACGAAGCCTCGGACGAGTGGGAATTTCCCAAACGCAAGTGGTTGAAGGGCTGGAACAAAGGCGAACCCGGCTACGACGGGTCGTTCGACTTCTTCGAAGAATGGATGGAGCGCGACGTGACCGACATGGTGCGCCGCGACCGCAACCATCCTTCCGTCTTCCTGTGGAGCATCGGTAACGAAGTGGACTATCCCAACGACCCCTATTCGCACCCCGTCCTGGACGGCAGCAGCATCAGCCAGCCCATGTTCGGCGGCTACAATCCCGATGCCCCCGATGCCATGCGCATCGGCCGGATAGCCAAGCGGCTGGCGGCCTGCGTGCGGGCAGTGGACACGTCGCGTCCCGTCACCGGTGCCCTGGCCGGCGTGGTGATGTCCAACCAGACAGAATATCCCGAAGCCATCGACGTGGTGGGCTATAACTATACCGAAGACCGCTATGCCGAAGACCATGCCGCCTATCCCGACCGCATCATCTACGGCAGCGAGACCCGTTCCGACATCGGTGCCTGGTATGCCGTGAAGAACAACGACTTCATTTTCGGCCAGTTCATTTGGACCGGTGCGGATTATTTGGGCGAATCCGGTGCCTGGCCTTCGCGCGGACTCTACACGGGGCTGTTGGATTTCGGCAGTTTCCGCAAGCCGCGCGGCTGGCACCGTGCCTCGCTGTGGAGCGAACAGCCGATGACCTACATCGGTACCTATCCCAAGCACCCGGGGCGCGACTTCCTTTCGCCCGATGCCTGGGACATCTGGAACTACGAGCCCGGGCAAATCGTCCGTGTGGTGTGCTATACCAATGCCCCGCAGGCACGCCTGCTGCTGGACGGCAAGGAAGTGGGCGCACGAAAGCCCTACGACGTGGAGACGGGCATCATCCATTGGGACATCCCTTATCGGGCAGGTGAACTCAAAGCCGAAGGTTGCGATGAGGCAGGCAACGTGCTCTCTTCTTACGCCATCCGTTCGTCGGGCCGTCCTTATGCCATCCGTGCCCAAGTGGATCGCGACCGTCTGTCTTCTGATCGGGCCACGGCCCACATCACAGTGGAAGTGGTGGACGAGCAAGGCACCGTGGTGAAGCTGGCCGACAACAATATCACCTGCACGGTAGAAGGTCCGGCACGTCTCCTTGGGCTGGAAGGTTCGGACAACAGCGACATGAGCGACTATACCGACAACCGCCACCGTGTCTACCACGGCCGGTTGCTGGCCTACGTGCAGACCACCGGCAGTCCGGGCACCGTGCGCGTGCGCTTCTCCTCGCCCTTGCTGGAAGGAACCGAGGTGACGCTGACGGTCGAATGACGGATTGATAAAGCTCGTTCTTTTTATATTCGCATCTTTCGATAGCAAGGTTTATTCCTTTGGGGGTGGAAAACAAGAAAAATGTTCCACCCCTTTTTTCGTCCGGGTGTTGTATGTGCTGTTCTTGGCCGGATATAATAGAGTGGGGGAACTACCCAATGATGAACTAAGAAACGTTATCGAACACAGAAATTCTTTCCAATTCTCTTGCAGTCTACAAATAATGCTTATCTTTGCCACGATTTGTAATGTACACTTTGCAAAATGACGAATACTATAAGACATCAAGGTATCGTGGAAAACATCAATGGATCTCATCTTCAGGTGCGGATTGTGCAAACTTCGGCGTGTGCCGGATGCAATGTTAAAGGACATTGCAGTGTTGCCGATTCAAAAGAGAAACTGATTGACGTTACGACCGGTCCTGCCGATGCTTACCGGCAAGGAGACAGGGTATGGGTTGTAGGGACAAATACAATGGGTGCCAAAGCCGTGGTGTGGGCTTTCGTTCTGCCGTTTGTTCTTATGGTAGGGGCGTTGTTTCTTGGAATGTGGCTGTGGGGCAATGAATTGTATGCAGGACTGGCTTCATTGCTGCTGTTGTTGCTTTATTATGGAATCTTGCGTTTGAACAGGACACGCTTGCGGAAACATTTTTCCTTTTCAGTGGAGCCCTGCGGAGAAGAAAGTCTATTCTGTTAAATAAATATATGTAACTAACTGATTTATGAATGTAATTCTGATTGCAGTGATTTCGTTGGGAGTGATCGCATTGGTTTCTGCTGCGATTCTTTATGTGGCTTCCAAGAAATTCGCCGTGTATGAAGACCCGCGAATCGCCCAAGTGGCAGAAGTATTGCCGCAGGCGAATTGTGGTGGATGTGGTTATCCGGGATGCAACGGCTTTGCCGATGCGTGTGTGAAAGCCGGTTCTTTGGAGGGTAAGCTTTGTCCCGTAGGCGGGCAGGCGGTCATGGGCAAGGTAGCTGCTATTCTTGGTCTGGAGGCTACATTGGCCGAGCCGATGGTGGCCGTGGTGCGTTGCAATGGTTCGTGTGACAATCGTCCCCGTGTCAACCGTTACGACGGCGTGCACAATTGTGCCATAACAGCTTCGCTGTACGGGGGTGAAACCGGATGTAGTTTTGGTTGTTTGGGAGAAGGCGATTGCGTAGCGACATGTCAGTTTGGTGCCATTGAAATGGATGCACAGACGGGCTTGCCGGTTGTGGAAGAAGACAAGTGTACAGCTTGCGGTGCGTGTGCAAAAGCTTGTCCGAAGCAGATCATAGAGTTGCGTCCGAAAGGGAAGAAGTCCCGCCGTGTGTATGTGCAATGCGTAAACAAAGAAAAAGGCGGCGTGGCACGCAAGGCGTGTAGTGTGGCTTGCATCGGTTGTGGAAAATGTCTGAAAGTCTGTTCGTTCGAAGCCGTTTCTTTGGCCGATAACCTGGCCTACATCGACTTCCGGAAGTGCAAGTCGTGCCGAAAGTGCGAAGAAGCGTGCCCCCAAGGAGCCATTGTGGCATTGAATTTTCCTCCCCGAAAACCGAAAACAGCAGAAGAAGAGGTTGAAAAATAGTAATTAACTAAACGAGAAATATAGAATTTGCATGTGGAAGACATTTTCAATCGGTGGAGTACATCCACGCGAAAATAAATTGTCAGCGCACCGCCCCATTGTTCAGGCCGCCCTTCCTTCCAAGGCCGTCATCATGCTGGGGCAGCACATCGGTGCGCCGGCCAAGCCACTCGTGGCAAAAGGAGACCGGGTGAAAGTCGGTACAAAGATAGCCGAGCCGGGAGGATTTGTTTCTGCGGCCATTCATTCTTCGGTCAGCGGACGTGTTTCCAAAATAGATACGGTGATAGATGCCAGCGGGTATGCCAAACCGGCGATACTGATCGATGTGGAAGGGGACGAATGGGAACCGTCCATCGACCGTTCGGATACACTCGTCAGGGACTGTGCACTTTCTCCGGAAGAGATTGTGAAAGCAATAGCCGATGCCGGTATTGTGGGACTGGGAGGAGCTTGTTTCCCGACCCAGATAAAACTTTGTCCACCTCCCTCCGCTAAAGCCGAATACCTGATCATCAATGCTGTGGAATGTGAGCCTTACCTCACGGCCGACCATCAGCTCATGTTGGAACACACGGAAGAAATTCTGGTGGGGGTGTCTTTACTGATGAGGGCGGTCAAGGTGGACAAGGCTTTCATCGGTATTGAGTGCAACAAGCCGGATGCCATTCAGCTGATGCAAGAAAAATCCTCGGCCTATGCAGGCATTGAGGTTGTTCCTTTGAAAGTGAAATACCCGCAAGGCGGCGAAAAGCAGTTGATCGATGCCATCCTGCGGCGCAGGGTGCCGACAGGGGCTTTGCCCATTTCCACCGGTGCGGTGGTGCAGAATGTCGGTACGGCCTTTGCCGTTTATCAGGCGATACAGAAGCACAAACCTTTGTTCGAACGTGTGGTGTCTGTCACGGGCAAGTCCTTGCAGCATCCCTCCAATCTTCTGGTACGTATCGGGACACCGGTAGGCCAGTTGATAGAGGCCTGTGGAGGATTGCCGGAAGATGCGGGAAAAATCATCAGCGGCGGCCCCATGATGGGAAAAGCCCTGGCGAATACTGACGTGCCTACCGTGAAAGGAACCTCCGGAGTGTTGGTCATGTCGGGCGGGGAAGCCGAAAGAGGAGCCGTGCAACCGTGCATCCGTTGTGCCAAATGCGTGTCGGTATGTCCTATGGGGTTAGAACCCTATCTGCTGGCTACCGTATCGGCACACGGCGACTTCGAGAGAGTGGAAAAGGAAGACATCATGTCGTGCATCGAATGCGGCTCGTGCCAGTTCACATGTCCTTCCAATCGTCCCATGCTGGACTACATCCGCTTGGGCAAGAACAAAGTGGGAGCCATGATACGCGCACGTCAAGTAAAAAAATAATCATCGTATGGATAAGTTAATCGTATCTCTTTCTCCTCATGTGCATGGAGAAGACAGTGTGAAGAAGAACATGTACGGCGTACTGGTGGCACTGGTGCCTGCATTTCTTGTATCTTTGTATTTTTTCGGGATAGGAGCCTTGGTGGTGACGGCTGTGTCCGTGTGCGCTTGCGTGTTTTTTGAGTGGGCCATCGGGAAATACCTGATGAAAAGACCGGTCACAACGATAACCGACGGTTCTGCCATCATCACCGGTGTGTTGCTGGCTTTCAACCTGCCTTCCAATATTCCGATATGGATTATCCTGATAGGAGCTTTGTTTGCCATCGGTGTGGTGAAGATGTCATACGGTGGGCTGGGATGCAATCCCTTCAATCCGGCGTTGGCAGGGCGTGTGTTTCTGCTGCTTTCTTTTCCGGTGCAGATGACGAGTTGGCCCGAACCCGGGCAATTGGCCGCTTACACCGATGCCGTGACAACGGCCACTCCCCTTGCCATCCTGAAAGGCATTGCCAGCGGGGCGCCGGGATTTTCGGTGGAGCAACTGCCCGGTGCCTTTGATTTGCTGTTAGGCAACAATCCGGGCTGTATAGGCGAGGTCAGTGCCTTGGCCTTGTTGCTGGGTTTGGCTTATATGTTGTGGAAGAAAATCATCACCTGGCACATTCCCGTGTCCATTCTTGCCACGGTGTTTGTGTTCGCTTCCATCATGCATTGGGTGGATCCGGGCAAATATGCGGACGGGATGACCCATTTGCTGGCGGGTGGTTTGCTGTTGGGGGCTGTTTTTATGGCCACTGACTATGTGACCTCTCCCATGAACCACCGGGGCATGGTGGTCTATGGCGTGTGCATCGGGATGCTGACGATGGTCATCCGCCTGTTCGGGTCCTATCCCGAGGGGATGTCGTTTGCCATTCTGATTATGAATGCTTTCACGCCGCTCATCAATATCTATGTTAAACCGAAACGCTTTGGGGAGGTAGCGAAGACAAAATGAAAAAGTTAGAATCATCCTTAAAGAACATGTTGCTGGTACTGACCGGGGTCACGGTCGTATCGGTGGCACTGCTGGCCTATATGAACGAACTGACCAGGGAACCCATTGCAGCGGCCAACGCACAAACCTTGAGAGATGCTGTCAGTGCCGTTGTGCCCGGCTTTGACAATAACCCGATAGACGAGAAAAAGCTACAGGAAGTGGACGGAGTGGAATATGCCGTCTATCCGGCTACGAAAGCCGGACAATACATCGGAGCAGCGGTGGAGGCTTCGGCTATGGGCTTTGGCGGAGAACTGAAGATTCTGGTAGGCTTTGATGCCGACGGAAAGATTATCGACTATTCTCTGCTGTCGCATGTCGAAACGCCGGGACTGGGGTCGAAAGCGGACACCTGGTTCAAGAAGGGCAACAAAGGCGACATCACGGGCTTGAATCCCGGAGAAAAAGCCTTGGCTGTGAGCAAGGACAGGGGACAGGTAGATGCCATTACGGCTTCCACCATCACTTCGCGTGCTTTCTTGCAGGCCGTGAATGCCGCGTATGCCGCATTTTCCGGCCAACAGACGACAGATGGCATCACATCCGCCTCGCAGCAGGTGGAGACTGCGGCCGATGATGCTGCGTCCGGCCATCCGGCAAAATCCGATGAAGAAAGGAGGGGAAAACAATGAACAACTGGAAAGTATTGATGAACGGGATTATCAAAGAGAATCCCACGTTTGTGCTCCTGCTGGGCATGTGTCCCACGCTGGGAACCACCTCGTCCGCCCTGAACGGGATGGGCATGGGGCTGGCGACGGCTTTCGTACTTGTTTGCTCCAACATAGCCATCTCCGCCTTGAAGAACCTGATTCCCGACATGGTGCGCATCCCTGCCTTTGTGGTGGTGATCGCTTCCTTTGTAACGTTGTTGCAGATGGTGATGCAAGCCTATGTGCCTGCCCTGTATGCCACGCTGGGATTGTTCATTCCGCTCATCGTGGTGAACTGCATCCTTTTGGGGCGTGCAGAGGCTTTTGCTGCCAAAAACGGTCCCATAGCTTCCATGTTCGACGGGTTGGGCATGGGCTTGGGCTTCACGCTGGCTTTGACGCTGCTGGGTGCCATGCGGGAATTGCTGGGCACGGGCAAGGTGTTCGGGCTGTCGCTTTTTCCCGAAGATTACGGGATGTTGGTGTTCGTATTGGCACCGGGCGCTTTCATTGCGTTGGGTTATCTCATTGCGGTTGTCAACAAACTGAAACGCCAGGAATGATTTCTTTATAACTAATATGTATACACGATGGAATATATACTGATATTTATTTCGGCAATCTTTGTCAACAACATTGTATTGTCCCAGTTCTTGGGCATCTGTCCTTTTTTGGGCGTGTCGAAGAAGGTCGATACGGCATTGGGCATGTCGGCTGCTGTGGCCTTTGTGCTGACGCTCTCCACGATGGTGACTTTCCTGATTCAGAAATATGTGCTCGATGCGTTCGGCTTGGGCTATTTGCAGACCATCACCTTCATCCTGGTCATTGCGGCCTTGGTGCAGATGGTGGAGATTGTGCTGAAGAAGGTGTCTCCTGCCCTCTACCAGGCTTTGGGTGTGTTCCTGCCTCTGATCACGACCAACTGCTGCGTGCTGGGCGTTGCCATTCTTGTCATTCAGAAGGAGTACGACCTGCTTACGGGCGTGGTCTATGCTTTCTCCACCGCCTTGGGGTTCGGGTTGGCATTGGTGGTCTTTGCCGGCATCCGCGAGCAATTGTCGCTTGTCAACATCCCGAAGGGATTGCAGGGCGTTCCCATCACCCTGATTACCGCCGGATTGCTGGCAATGGCTTTTATGGGTTTTTCCGGTGTGGTGAAAATTTGAAGCATCGTGAAAACGTGAGGCGATTTGTGCTGCCGACTCACTTTAAGAAAGGCTTTTATTGCTTTTGTTGATGGAATTTCTTACATTTGTCGCGTAACAATTCTAAAATGCTAAATAAAAGTGTGTATATGAAAGAGAGAATATTGGTAACGGGGGGGACTGGTTACATCGGTTCCCACACCGTTGTGGAGCTTCAGAATGCCGGTTACGATGTGGTTATCGTGGATAACCTGTCCAACTCCAGCGCAGACGTGGTGGACAACATTGAGCAAGTGACGGGCATCCGCCCTGCTTTCGAGAAGGTGGACTGCCTGGACTATGCAGGTTTGGAATCCGTGTTTGCCAACTATGAAGGCATCAAGGCCATTATTCATTTCGCAGCCAGTAAGGCTGTGGGAGAGTCGGTGCAAAAACCTTTGCTTTACTATCGCAACAACATTGTCTCGCTCATCAATGTGTTGGAACTCATGCCGAAGTATGGTGTGGAAGGCATTGTCTTTTCTTCTTCGTGCACGGTCTACGGACAGCCCGACATTTTGCCGGTTACCGAGGAGGCACCCATCAAAAAGGCAGAGTCGCCCTATGGCAACACGAAGCAGGTGAACGAAGAGATTGTGCAGGACACCATCTGTTCGGGAGTGCCCATCACGGCCATTCTGTTGCGCTATTTCAACCCGATTGGGGCGCATCCCACGGCTTTGCTGGGTGAACTGCCCAACGGGGTTCCGCAGAACCTGATTCCCTACCTCACGCAGACTGCCATCGGCATACGGGAGCAATTGAGTGTCTTTGGCGACGACTACAACACGCCCGACGGTTCTTGCATCCGTGACTTTATCAATGTGGTTGACCTGGCCAAGGCACACGTCGTGGCCATCCGGCGCATCCTGGAGAAGAAGCAGAAAGAAAAGGTGGAGGTGTTCAACATCGGGACAGGCAAGGGGGTGTCGGTGCTGGAACTGATTTACGCCTTCGAGAAAGCCACCGGGGTGAAGTTGAACTACCGGATTGTGGGACGCCGTGCCGGTGACATCGAGCAGGTGTGGGCCAATCCCGAATTGGCCAACAAGGAGCTGAGCTGGAAAGCCGAAACAAGCTTGGAAGAAACCTTGCTTTCGGCATGGAAGTGGCAACTGCGGCTGCGTGAAAGAGGCATCCAGTAGCAGATCGGCAAGCATATTCGTTGATTGAATTAGCCAATCATTGTCCTTGCAATGCAAATAGCTTAAACCCAAATCGGTCATTAGGATTTCTCAATGTTGTATGGCAATGAGAAATCCTTTATTTTTTCCCATATGGGAAGGGTCGAAGTCCAGGATGTAATTGTCAAACACCAGCCCGGAGAAGAACCGGCTGAACAGCCTGCCGAACACACGCCGGTTGATGGCTTGGGAGAATTTGTTGAAATATCGTTGGTAAGCCCGGTGGTCCGCCCCGCGTTCCCAGCCGGGCAGTTTACAGAGTGCCGTGTCGTAACGCACTACATCAAGATGTCCGAAACAATTCGCACCGCACCACACACCTGCAAACAGACCCGATATTTGACCTCGGTAGCCGCCTTGGCATT
>CAYPUJ010000024.1:0-9548 GCA_964413805.1 uncultured Bacteroides sp.
GGTATTCTTTCAATATGTTTTCCGCCTTGCGGCGTTTGGATGCGATTACTATCATAGTTCTATACTTCAGCTAATTTGTCTTTATATTTATGTAATAGTTTCTCAAACTTTGTCCTACTCCCTTTGGGGATTTTTATCTCTTGCAATGAATTGCAATCATTAAAAGCATCGTCACCAATGCTCGTCACACTATCAGGAATGAAAATCTCTTGTAATGATTTGCAACCGTTAAACGCGCGATGGCCAATGCTTGTCACTCCTATTTCCCCATCATAATAACAAGTCCCCCCCCAAGTGTAAGGGTCTGCTTTCAGTAATTCAATGTTTGCTACTAATTCATAGTTTGCTATGACCGAGATAGATATCTTTTTCAAGGAACTACAATTACAAAACGCATCGTCGCCAATGCTTGTCACGCCATTAGGGATGGATATCTCCTGCAATGAGGAGCAATCTTCAAACGCGCTATCACCAATGTTTTTCACACCCTCAGGGATGGCTAATGTTTTGTTGTTAGAAAGAAATGATATAATAGTCGTCATATTAGCATCGTAAAGAACATCATCAACAATCTTAAAGTAAGGTGAGTTACATATCACCTTGCATTTACAGTCAACAAAAGGATTTGCACCAATTCTTTTTACAGAACTCGGTATGGTTATCTTCTGTAATGAACGGCAACCACTAAACGTGCTGTTGCCAATGCTTGTCACACCCTCAGGGATGGATACCTCCCGCAATAAAAAACAATAACTAAACGCACCGTCGCCAATGCTTGTCACGCCATTAGGGATGGATATTGCCTGCAATGAGTTGCAATTAAAAAATGCCCAATTACCGATGTTCGTCACGCCATCAGGGATTGCAAAAACCTTAGCATTAGAAAGGAATGATATGAGAACCGTCATGTCGGCATCGTAAAGCGAATTACCAACAACTTTAAAATGAGGCGATTTACATATTAATTTGTATTTACAACCCATAAAAGGATTCCAATCAATTCTTTTTACAGAACTTGGTATGGTTATCTTCTGCAATGAACGGCAGCCACTAAACGCGCTGTTGCCAATGCTTGTCACACCCTCAGGTATGGTTATCTTCTGCAATGAACGGCAGTTACTAAACGCGCTGTTGCCAATGCTTGTCACACCCTCAGGGATGGATATCTCCTGCAATGAACTGCGCCACGAAAACGCCCAGTCACAAATAACCCTTGTTCCCTCCTTTATTTTATATTTTTGCACATGAACTCCTTTCAGCAATCGCTTTCCATCTTGGCTGTACTTGACCCCGAACTCATCCTCAATGGCATCCCATAAGTCTTCGTCCGTCACTTCCGTGGACAGTTCTTCTTCCGACTTCTGCGGCTTCACGACCGCTAACAACCGGAATGAGACATTCGCCAGCGTCTTGTACCTGTAGGCGATGGCGAACAGCCCCACGAGGGTGTTTACCTCGGCATCCTGCGAGGGGAACACGGCTTTGAGCAGCCGGCAGGACGACAGGTCGCGGTAGTCGCTTTCGGAAAAAAGCAGACGGTCAGCTGCCCCGTATTTGTCGAGCAATGACGGGTCGGCGGCTATCAGGCGGAGCGAGAGGAGGATGGAAACGGCGGGGAAGTCGTCGATGTGCTCGCTGAAGTCGTCCGCTGTGCGTAGCGGGTGTCGGAAGTCGGGGCTGCCAAGCTCGCGCGACTTCTGCCCCTGCATGGCGGGCACGAACATCCCGTCGTAGTCGACGAGGGTGAGCGAGCCGTCGGGGCGCACGAGGATGTTGTCGGGCTTCAGGTCGCCGTGGGCGAAAGGTTGCGGCAAGAGCCATATTGCAAAGCGGCTGAAGTTGTAGGCCAGCACTTCGAGGGCGTACCTGTCATTGAGGTTCTGGCGGACATAGCGGTCGAGCGTCGTGCCGTCCACCCAGTCCATCAGCAGCACGGGGAACTCGCTTTCGTCCGAACTGTTGGTGTCCACGAACAGTTCCCTGTCGTAGTAGCTCACCTTGGCAAGGTAGGTGGACTGCACAAATTCAAGTTCGTCGGTGATCTGCCGGTACGCTTCCTCGCGCCCCGCCTGCTCCTTTGTGAAGCATTTCACGGCGTAGAACTTGCCCGTATCAATGTCCTCCATCTTGAACACCACGGCAAAGTTGCCGCTCGACATCACGGGGTTACTGCTTCCGTCAAGCACGGGGCGCAGGTTGTTTAGCTTGTCGAAGTTGTCCTCCGCCGAGCGGATGGCATCGACGTATTCTGAAATCAGTGGGTATTGCATATCTTCCGGTTGTGATTGTCACGCTTTGGCAACAAAGTTAAGGAAAGAATCGCAGACTTCTGCACAGATACAGGAGCAACTTCAGGGCAAACGCATCTAATCAGAAAAGAAGGGAAAGGAACTGTTCATCGTTTTTTTCTCCAGAGATAGTGAGCTTGAGCTTTTACACAAAATCAGATGCGTTTTCCCTGCTTGTTTATGTGATAAACCATTGCTTATTATGCAGTATAATTGTTTTGTCTGTTATTTATTTGAAATGAAACGAAAAAATATATTTCGTTTGGTTGTATTTTGAAATATACTTGTTATGTTTGCAACAACATAAAAGTTGGTATATTATGATATTGAATAAAATCAGTATATCTGGAATACTGAATATAGGAAGTATTCAGATGTCCTTTGATGATTTAAGTGCATTGATTGCTCCAAACAATTATGGTAAAAGCAATGTGTTCAGAGCTATTGTTTTTGGTATAGGTTTCATGGAAGTTTCTTATAAAAAGAAATTGTCAATGATGCGCAACAGGTCATATATACCTATAAACAGTTCTTTAGAGAATGTTCCTTTTACTTTTGAGATAGAAGGTGAATTTACTGATTCAGATAATAAGAGTTGGAGTTTTATTTACGGATATTCTTTTGAATGGGCAAAAACCTTAAAAAATGATTCAGGTGCAAGGATTATAAGTGAATACTTACGGATGAGGGCTGATGGTGATATTAAACTGAGAAGCTATATCACCAGAAATGAATCTGATTCTGCGTTGTTTTTAGCTTCTCCCACAGGGCGTTGTTCTAAACAGTTGCATGTTGATGAGAATGCTCTGGCATTGAACAAGTTGGCAAATTTTGATGATCTGTTCTATATCCGGGCTATTCGTGAACTGAACAGCATAGATGTGCGTGAGATTAATACACTTAATAACCCGGATAGTTTCTTTAATATGATAGCTCCTGATGATGACGTAAATGAATTGAGCTTAGATTATCCTCGTGAGTCAAAAATCGGATTCTACTTAAATAGCCTTAAGGAATTGGCTGGCAATAAATACGAATTATTAAAAGATGTAATAACCAGGCTGCTCCCGAATATAGAGGATTTTGAACCGGTTCAGATTAATTTGAGGAAGGATTCTGACCGGGAAGAGGATAATGATAAGGATTTGCCGTTCAGGCTTCCGGAAGTGTTCTATGATGTACGGGTTAAAGAACGGTATAACAACCAATATACATCCATTAATAGGATTTCCTCCGGTTCTAAAAGGATTTTCTTTATTTTGACTTACATAGTTGCAGCTGAAATAAATAAAATTCCATTGATTCTTTTAGAAGAGCTTGAAAATTCTGTTCATCCGAAATTGTTGCAGAATCTTTTGATTGCGATTGTTCAATTGGCTAATGATACTAAAATACTTATTACGAGTCATTCTCCATATCTGATCAAATATTTAGAGCCGGTTAAAATGAAATTTGGAGTTCCTTCTGATAATGGTATTGCTGATTTTAGAACTCTTAAGCCTAATAAGATTGCCAAGGTGATTAAGAATGCTTCGGTTGAAGAAGTTTCTGTTGGTGAATACATGTTTGAGATGTTGCTTGACATGGATGTAGACAATGAATTGTTGAACGAATATTTCAAATGATGGGAAAAAGAAATTTAAAACCGCATATTGTAATATTTGTTGAGGGGGATACGGATTTTATCTTTTTTAATGGCTTATTGGAATATTACAAGAAGGCTTCAAGCACAGTGATTTACTCCTGCGAGGTTAAGAATTTAAAAGGTGTATCCAGATATACCAGTAAGGTAAAAGGGAAACTGAAGAATGAGATTTGTCCTAAAGCTGCTAAGAAAGGATATGAGGTAAAGGCAGTATGCTGTAGCTATGATACAGATGTTTTTGAATTTGCAGAACGTCCTGTTGTTGATTGGGACAATGTAAAAAAGGAAGTGAAATCTTTGGGAATTAAAAACTTCTGTCAGGTACGTGTAGAAACCATGATTGAAGATTGGATATTGGATGATCTAAAGGGGCTTTCTCACTTTTTAAAGTTAGGAGGAACTGTGCCTAAATTAATGGGTAATAATGCATTTGAGAAAATTCAGTCTTTGTTTAAGCGTGCAAATAAGATGTATTTTAAAGGCATTAGTATCAAAGCGTTTGTAGGTAACCTTGATTACTCTGTGATAAGAAAAAATAGAATTTCTGCATTAGCAGAATTAGAGGAGTTGTTAAACGTAAATATTTAAGAGCTGATTTAAATGGTTTTTCACCAAGAAGCGACATCCAATACTCAATGGAGGGTGCTGGGAGCAACTGCCAACGAATACTGAATCAACTGCCGATAAATACTGAATCAAGTGCCAATGAATCTATGTTTCAAGTGCAAAGTAAGCATAGGATACTTTGCACGGGGCTTTTGTTGACGGCTTGCCGCCGCATTACACCTTTTCTATTTCCCCCTGATCCACATACCACAGGTAGCCGCTGATGTGGGTGCTGTCATATCCCATCTTTCCCAACAGCCTCATGTACTCTTTCACTTGGGCGGCATACTGCCGGTGCGGTTTGCCGAACTTGAAGTCTACCACAACCATTTCCTTCCCTTTCATCATGACGCGGTCCGGCCGCCGTTTGCACAGCTGTCCGTTCTCCATCCAGATGATGTCGCACTCGTTGAAGAGTTTCCACCGGCCCGAATACCATTCCCTGGCCTGCGGGTGGGAGAAGGCCTTGCGGGTGAGCCGTCGTATTTCTTCTTCCGTCTCCCGGTGGGCAATGATGCCTTCGAACACCAGGCGTTCGATGGCATTGTCGATGTCCGCTTCGGTTTCGATGGCCGAGAAAAGCGTGTGCAGCAACCGTCCACGGTCGATGAAGCGCTGCGGGGAATCGGTTTCGTCCCTGCCGGCTATGAAGTCGGCCGAGCGGTTTGACTGGCGGAACCCGACGGGATGCTCCATGCTCTTCATGCGGACGGGCAGGGGCGACTTGTCTTCCGGGGCAGGCGGTTCTGAGGCGAGGGTGATTTCCCCGCTTTCGTATATGCCCGTTTCTTCGTCCCAGCAGCCTTCGCCTGCGGCGGCAATGCGGGGGAGGACATCGGCCAACAGTTCGGACACGGTGCCCTTCTGCCCTTTCCGGCTCCACAGCAGGAGGTTGCTTCCGGCACGTGTGAAGGCCACGTAGAGCAGGTTGAGATTGTCCACCCACAGCTGCATCCGTTCTTGCAGGTAGTCCCGACGGTAGACCGATTCGGCCATGCTTGTGCCGTAGTTGACGGGCACCAGGTCGAGCGCATTGTAGGGAGCTTCCGGCGGCACGCACCACACGAGCTGGTTATTGGTTTCGTTCTCCAGTTTCCAGTCGCAGAAAGGAACCAGCACGGTGTGGAACTCCAGTCCTTTCGACTTGTGGATGGACAGGATGCGGATTCCCTCCGGTTCGCCGCCGGGAATGGTTTTGGCGCACAGGGTCTCGTCCCAGTAGCGGATGAAGCTGTCCGGGTCCGAAGTATTGGTCTGCAGGTATTCGGTCACGGCATCGAAGAAAGAGAACACGTAGGCATCCTGCTGCGTGAGTTTCTCCAGTTCCAGCGTGCGGTAGAGTTCTTCCAGCAGTTCGTACAGGGGCATGAGCCTCAGTTCTTCAAAGCGTCCGGTGAAGGAGGCGGGCAGCACGGTGTCGGCATCGCAGGTCAGCAGACCGTCCCAGTCGGGGGAACGGTCGTTTAGATGCTGGAAATTCGTGACGAGGGATGCGCGGGCGATGTTTTCTTCCGGATGTGCAAGGTAGCGCAAAGCGTCCATCAGCATACAGAGTGCCGGTGATGCGTCCAGGCGGAAGGCTTCGTCGGACACGACGGGCAGGTGCAGTGTCTGTTCAAGGTAAGTGGCAATCGGGAGAATGTTCTTGTTCTTGCGCACGAGGATGGCGATGTCCTGCGGGGCAACGCCTTTGTCCAGCAGGTACAGGGTTTCTTCCCCCAGTGCGCACAGGGTGGCCTCGGTGTACGAAAGTTCATCGTCCGGTTCCACGAAGCCGGCTCTCACGTAGCCTCTGGCAATGGGCTTGGGCGATTCCTGGGCTACGTCGGCATAGGCGTTCTTCAGGGGCAGGCATTCCTCGTCCAGTTCGGCCAGGTGCCTTTGGTTGAGGAAGTCCACGGCGGCGTTGAAGAGGCTGTTGTTGAACCGGATGATGTTGGTTTCGCTTCTCCGGTTGGTCCGCAGGCTTTCCACACGCACGGGGAAGTAATCCTCCAGTTTCGTCCTGCCCAGTTCGTTCAGTATTTTCCAGTCGCCGTTTCTCCAGCGGTAGATGGATTGCTTCACGTCGCCCACAATCAGGCTGTCGGCTCCCTGTGCAAGTCCTTCGAGCAGCAGCAGCCGGAAGTTGTCCCACTGCATACGGCTGGTGTCCTGAAACTCGTCAATCATCACGCTGCGGATGCTGGCTCCCAGCTTTTCAAACACGAACGACGAATCGCCCTTCCCGATCAGTTTGTGCAGCAAGGCGTTGGTGTCCGACAGCAGGAAGCGGTTGTGCGCTGCGTTCTGGCTGCGTACTTCCTCGTCGATGTGGTTGAGCAGTTGCAGCTTGTTGAGGTGCTGTAGCGACAGTTGGCAACTGTTCACCGTACAGTTTTTCGCAGGGCGTTCCCTTTCGGTTCTTTCCAGCAGCGGGAGCAGGCTGTTTTGGGCCAGCCGGACGATTTCTTTCTTCCGCGCAGACGTTTTGGCGGCCCAGTTGTCGGCAGAAGCCAGGCATTTGTTCAAGGTCTCGTTCAGTACGTCTTTGTCTTTTATCCGTCCGTCCCGCAGTTTACGGAAGTAGCTTCCGATGCCCCTTGTCCCCCCTTTCAGGTCTTCGGGGGAGAGGTTGTGCCCTTCGAGTTCTTCTTCAAACCGTTCGCCGGCCTTCCTCATCTGCTCCAGGGCTTTCTCCTTCTGTTCGCGGAGCACGTCCCGATAGAGTCGGATGACATCCGGGTTGCGCAGTTTCTCGCGCAGAAGCCCGCCGCGTTCCATGTAGCTTTCGTCGAAGATGTTCCTGCCGAAGTTCTTCAGTTCCTGTGCCACGTTCCAGCGTTTGTCGTCGGCAATGCGCTCGTCGATGTAGCTCAGCAGCCATGCCAGTACGGGCGAAGTGGGGGTGAGCTTTTCAATCAGGCTGTCCACGGCATCGTTCAGCACTTCGCTGTTGTTCAGTTCGATGTTCAGGTTCGGACTCAACTCCAGTTCGCGTGCCAGATTGCGCATGACCGACTGGAAGAAAGAGTCTATCGTCTCCACGCGAAACCGGCTGTAGTCGTGCAGCATGTTCAGCAATGCGGTGCCGCACCGTTTGCGTATTTCGTGGTCGGTCAGTTCTGTTCCTTCTTTTCTCAGTTTGTCCCGGATGCAGGCCAGGTAGGCATCCGACTTTTTCTCGCCTTTCCAGATGCCGTGCAGTTGCTGCAGGATGCGCGTTTTCATCTCGGCGGTGGCCTTGTTCGTGAAGGTCACAGCCAGAATCTGCTGGTAGGCCCGCTGATTGAGCACCAGGTGCTTGATGTATTCCACGGCCAGCGTGAAAGTTTTCCCGGAGCCGGCCGATGCTTTGTAGACTAACAGTTCCATGATAATGTACACAAAGGTAATGCAAAAAACTGAAATACCGGTCATGGAGCGGTGGAAAGGACGCAAGAGACTGTCGGGGGATTGTCGGCTTTTCAGAAAACACAAAGTAATCCTGACCCTTGTTCTTCCGGCAAAATGTTTCCATATTCCCGTTTTGAGTGACTCGTGCTTTGTTCCAATTCCCCGGAATCTGTGTTTTGAATCTGCCGTTCCTGCATGGATATTCATAAATGGGGCGATTTATGCACAGATATGCAGATATTTATTCGTTCCGCCTCCTTTCCGACCGACCTTTTCATTTGTTTTCCGGTTATTCCATGCCTGTATTCCGGCTGTTCCACACTTGTATCCGGTTTGTTTCATGCCTGTATCGGAGGAAAGGAATGCCTGCATCGGAGTTTTCGCCTGCCCGGAACGTATGAAAACGTCGCATTTCTGCAATTTTTCGTTTGTAAATATTTAGATACCTGCCTACCTTGCAGCCGGTTACGGATTTCCGTTCTGAAAAAATCCATCGCGCTGCCTTGTGGACGGAAACAGGCGATTCTCAGCGCACTGAATTTGCAAAGTGTCAGAATGACATTGGCCGTCCCGTTGCCCCCGCGCCAATCTATCTTTTGCGGCAGACTGTCCGGTTGCGTTTTTTTGCGTATATTTGTGCCCCTTTTATGGGGGCTTCCTGTTTTCAGAACAGGCTGAGGCCAACTTTTTGTCACGAGGAAAGCGGAATGAAGATAAAATTTATAAGTCTTGCGAGTGGAAGTAGCGGCAACTGTTATTATATAGGTACGGAGACGTGTGGCATCCTGATAGATGCCGGGATTGCAGCGCGTACCATCCGGAAAACACTGAAAGAGGTGGGGATTGGCATGGAGACAATCTACGGCGTTTTTGTCACTCACGATCATGCAGACCATATCAAGGCAGTGGGAACGTTGGGAGAAAAGCTGCACATACCTGTTTATGCGACCGCAGAGATTCATGCGGGGATTCACAAAAGTTATTGTGTGACAGACAAGCTGTGCGCTTCTGTCCGTTACCTGGAGAAGAACCGGCCGTTGCAGTTCCACGATTTCCTGATAGAGGCGTTCGAGGTGCCCCATGACGGCACGGACAATGTGGGCTACTCCGTTCAGGTGGGGGAAAAAGTGTTCGTGTTTGTGACGGATTTGGGCGAGATAACTCCCGAGGCTGCCGGCTACATCCGCCGGGCCGACTACCTGGTGCTGGAAGCCAATTACGACGAAGAGATGTTGCGCACGGGCAAATACCCTTTCCACCTGAAGGAACGCATCGCAAGCCGGACCGGACATCTGAGCAATCAGGCCACAGCCGGATTCCTGGCCGAAAACTTCACCGGGCGGCTGAAGTATATCTGGCTTTGCCACCTGAGCAGGGACAACAACCATCCGGAACTGGCCTGTAAGACGGTGGAATGGAAGCTGCGCGAGAAAGGAGTGATTGTGGGGAAAGACGTGCAACTGTGCGCCCTGAAGCGCACCACGCCCTCTGAACTGTATGAGTTTGAATCGCAGGAAGCTGTGAGTGATGCCGGGCTTTTATGCTTCGATACGCCCGGGGGCGAAGTACAGGCACGTTATGATTTGCCGTCGGAAGAAGTGAGCAAAACGGAGCCTTTCAAATAAGCTCCCGGA
>CAYPUJ010000024.1:9648-24180 GCA_964413805.1 uncultured Bacteroides sp.
TGATTTGCCGTCGGAAGAAGTGAGCAAAACGGAGCCTTTCAAATAAGCTCCCGGATTGTTTGCATATCCGCAGCGGGTGTGTTATTTTTGTCGCAATTGGTATAAATAGAGATAGTAATGTTACAAGGCAATAAGTTTATTTCTCCGGGAGCCTGGTTTTCCATGGTCTATCCGGCTACGTGGCGCGAGTTCGAAGGCGGGGAAGGCTCGTTCCTCTTTTACAATCCCGACGAATGGACCGGCAATTTCCGCATTTCCGCCTATAGGGGAAAGCCCGGATATGGCAGGGAAGCGGTCCGGCAGGAACTGGCGGAAAACCGGAATGCATCTTCCGTCAGGGTGGGAAAGTGGGACTGTGCTTACAGCAGCGAACAGATAGAAGAAGAGGGGGCACACTACACCGTCCACCTTTGGGTCGCAGGCGAAGAAAACCTTGCATTTGAATGTTCGTTTACGACGGTGCCCGGAGCAGCGGTTGCGGAGGCGGAGCAGGTGATTGCTTCGCTGGAAGTGCGCAAGGAAGGGGTGAAATATCCGGCGGAGGTGATTCCCGTGCGCTTGTCTGAAATCTACCAGATCAACGAAGCTTACGACTGGGTGGGACGCACGGTGGAAGAGCGGTTGAAGTCCGGTTTTCAGGGATGGGAAGATGACATTGCCCGTATGCAGCAAATCGTTGCCCAAGGTGATTTCAGTCCGAAGAAGAAAGAGGTGTGGATGGCGTTTGGCATTGTGCTTTGCATCATTTTCGCCGGTGAGGCAGAAGGCTGGGAGTGGCGCACGCTGATCGACGGAAACCGCGAAGCCCCCGTGCTGGTGAGGGTTGCCGACGGCGTACAGGCCGACCCCATGAAACTGGTGTGGAGCCGCGTCAGGGCAGGAGAGCGGCCGGACCTGACGGAAGCCTATCAGGGTTTGTGGAACTTATAGCAGACGGAGGTGGCCATGAATCCTGTCTTGCAAGTGGAGAAACTCACGAAATCTTTTGGCAGCCTGCTGCTGTTCGGGGACATTTCTTTCAGCCTGGGCGAAGGGCAACGGGTGGGGCTCATTGCCCGAAACGGCAGCGGGAAGTCCACCCTGCTCAATATCCTTGCCGGAAAAGAGGGGTATGACAACGGCACCCTTTCCTTCCGTCGCGACCTGCGCGTGGGCTATCTGGAACAGAACCCGCATTACCCGGAAGACCTGACCGTGCTTGAAGCCTGTTTCTGCCACGGAAACAGCACCGTGCAGCTTATCCGGGAATACGAGCGTTGCATGGAAACTGCGGGACATCCCGGGCTGGAACAGTTGCTGGAACGCATGGAGCATGAAAAGGCGTGGGACTACGAACGGAAAGCCAAGCAGATTCTTTCGCAGCTGCACATCAGCGACTTCAACCAGCGGATAGCCCATCTGTCCGGCGGGCAGTTGAAGCGTGTGGCACTGGCCAATGCCCTCATCACCGAACCCGACCTCCTGTTGCTCGACGAGCCGACCAACCACCTTGATTTGGACATGACCGAATGGCTGGAAGACTATTTGCGCCGCACAAAGCTCACCTTGCTGATGGTGACGCACGACCGTTACTTCCTCGACCGTGTATGTTCCGAAATCATAGAGATAGACAACCGTACCCTCTACCGCTACAAAGGCAACTACAGTTACTACCTGGAGAAGCGGCAAGAACGCATCGATGCCAAGAATGCCGAGGTGGCACGTGCCAACAACCTCTACCGCACCGAACTGGAGTGGATGCGCCGTATGCCGCAGGCACGCGGGCATAAGGCACGCTACCGCGAAGAGGCTTTTTACGAACTGGAGAAGGTGGCCAGACAGCACACCACCGACCGCCGGGTGAATCTCGACATGAAGGCTTCCTACATCGGTAACAAAATATTCGAGGCCAACCATCTGTGCAAGGCGTATGACCGGGTGAAGATATTGGACGATTTCTCCTACACCTTTGCCCGTTATGAGAAAGTGGGCATCGTGGGCAATAACGGTACCGGTAAGTCCACCTTCCTCAAAATACTGATGGGACAGGTGAAGCCCGACAGCGGGACGCTGAACATCGGCGAGACGGTGCGCTTCGGCTATTACTCGCAAGAAGGCTTGCGGTTTGATGAGCAGATGAAGGTCATCGACGTGGTGCAGCGCATAGCCGAGGTGGTCGAGCTTTCGGGGGGAAGACGGCTCACCGCCTCCCAATTTCTCCAGCATTTCCTGTTCTCCCCGGAACAGCAGCATAGTTACGTCTACAAGCTGAGCGGCGGCGAACGGCGCAGGCTATACCTCTGTACGGTGCTGATGCGCAACCCGAACTTCCTTGTGCTGGACGAGCCTACCAACGACCTCGACATTGTGACCCTGAACCTGCTGGAAGAGTATTTGCAGGGATTTCACGGCTGCCTCATCGTGGTCAGCCACGACCGTTATTTCATGGACAAGGTGGTGGACCACCTTTGGGTGTTCAACGGGCAGGGGGACATCCGCGACTTTCCCGGCAATTATACCCGGTATCGCGCGTGGAAAGAGGAGGAAGAACGGCGGAAACAGGAATCCGTGGAGGCTGCCCGTCCCACAGGAAAGCCCGTGCGGCGGCCGGAAACCAGGCGCAGGCTTTCTTTCAAGGAACGGCGCGAACTGGAACAGCTGGAGCAGGACATCGCTGCGTTGGAGGACGAGAAAAAGACGCTCGAAGAAGCCTTGTGCAGTGGAAGCCTTGCCGTGGACCTGCTGACCGAATACTCCAAGCGGTTACCCCGGCTGACCGAGGAGATAGACGAAAAGACACTCCGTTGGTTGGAGTTGAGTGAAATCGAAAACGACTGATGTGTGATACACGATGAATAACCTTACCAATTACCACAGCCACAGCCTCTACTGCGACGGACGGGCCTTGATGGAGGACTTTGTGCGTTTTGCCCGCAGCGAAGGATTTACTTCTTATGGATTTTCAAGCCATGCTCCCTTGCCTTTCCCGACGGCCTGGACGATGGAATGGGACCGCATGGACGACTATCTGGCCGACTATCGCCGTTTGCGCGAGCGGTATGCCGGTGTCATCGAACTGTACGTCGGTCTTGAGATAGACTACCTGAACGACGGACACCACCCCGGCATTGAACGTTTCCGGGCACTGCCGTTGGACTACCGGATCGGGTCTGTGCACATTCTCTATGACTCGCAAGGCAATCCGGTGGATGCAGACCTGCCGGCTGCGGCTTTCCGGCAAATGGTGGACCGGCATTTCGGTGGCGATTTGGATCGTGTGGTGCACCTTTACTACGAACGTCTCGTGCGTATGTTGGAGTTGGGCGGGTTTGACATTGTGGGACACGCTGACAAGCTGCATTACAACGCGGCCTGCTATCGCCCCGGCTTGCCGGACGAACCCTGGTATGACGACCTGGTGCGCTCCGTGTTCCGCGAGATAGCGCAGCGGGGCTATCAGATGGAAGTCAATACCAAAGCCTACAAAGATTTGGGTACGTTCTATCCCGATGAACGCTATTTCTCCTATTTGCACCGTCTGGGCATTCCGGTTCAGGTGAACAGCGATGCCCACTATCCCGATCGCATCAATAGCGGGCGGCCCGAAGCGTTGCGGGCGTTGAAGCAGGCCGGTTACCGCACAGTGATGGAACTGCACGGCGGACGCTGGCAGGCCGTACCCATCGGATAGCAGGAGGATGCTGCCCTTGCCAAGGGAAGAAAGGAAATCTCACATTGAATCCCCTGCTGGTTTGTGCTGTCAGCTGCTGCGCTTGTCCAGGAATTCCTGAAAGGCTTGCTTGTAGCTGTCGCTAATCGGGATATAATTCTTTCCAAACACGATGCGTCCACGGTCTATTACCCGAATCTTGTCTTTCTGCACAATGAACGACCGGTGTACCCGCATGAACCGGGAGGTCGGCAGCAACTCCTCCATTGCTTTCATGCTCATGAGGGAAAGAATCGGCTTGACAGCCCCTTCCTCGTAGATCTTGATGTAGTCTTTCAAGCCTTCTACATAAAGGATATTCTTCAGTTCAATCTGCACCAGCTTGTACTCGCTTTTCACAAAAATGCTTTCAATCTTCTCTTTGGGCTGCTGCAGAAGCTCAAACCACTGCACGGCTTTATTGGCTGCCTGCAGAAAGTCCACGTATGAGATGGGCTTTAACAGATAGTCCAGCGCATTCACCTTGTAGCCGTCGATGGCATACTGCTCAAAGGCCGTCGTGAAGATGATTCGGGTATGCACATCCACCATCTTGGAGAACTCCAATCCGTTCAGTTCGGGCATTTGTATGTCCAGAAACAACAAATCGACTTGTTTCCCCGGCAGTTCCTTCATGGCCAGTACCGCACTCGAATATTTCCCGACCAATGTCAGGAAAGGAGTCTTGTTGACATAACTTTCCAATAAATCTAAAGCCAGAGGCTCATCGTCTACTATCGCACAATTCAGTGTCATGGCATATCATTGATGTTAATAACTAAAATCGACCGGTATTCCTTTCCTTCCTCGTCCACTCCCTGTTGCCAATGGTAGCGACCGGGGTAAGTCAGTTCCAAACGCTTCCGCACCTGCTCCAATCCGATGCCGCTCCCGCTTTTGTCTCCGTGGGACTTCGGATGATAGCTGTTGCGTATCTCACAACGCACCTCCTGCAGGCTTTCCTTGAAATGGATGTAAATGTAGCTGGGAGAGGTGGGCGAAATGCCGTGTTTGAAGGCATTCTCGATAAGCGAGATGAAGATTAACGGCGCTATTTTTGTACGGCTGTCGGCACTGACATCGAATTGTGTCTCTACCTTCACATTGGCGGCAAGGCGGATGCGCATCAGTTCGATGTAGTTGCGGATGAAATCCATCTCCTTGCCCAAGGCCACAAAGTTCTGTTGATTATCGTACAGAACGTGTCGCAACAGGCGGCTCAACTCCTGCACGGCCACTTGCGCTTTGTCGGCATCAAACGCTATCAAGGCATAGATGTTGTTCAGCGTATTCAGCAGGAAATGGGGATTCAGTTGGCTGCGCAGGTTTTTCAGTTCGGCCTCGGAGCGGCTTTTCTCTGCTTCCCGGCGGTCGGACTCTATCTGTATCCACCGGCTGCTCAGGCGAATGGCGACGCACAGCCCCACCATGAGAACCATGGAAGCCAGGTCGCGTAGGAAGAAAGTCCATTTGGGAGGTCCCATCAGTTCCATCGGTTCCATCGGCTTTCCTCCCATCATGTCCGGCCTGACGTGGGGACGGAAGATTATATCCTGCCAAAAAAGCAACCCCATTCCTATGCAGACTATCATCAACGTGTTCAATAGCAGGTATTCCTTGATGTGCCCGTTGAACAGATAATGCGGAATCAATAACAGATAGTTCACATAGAACACCGTGGAAAAGGCAAGTGCCATCATTCCACCGTGGCGCAGGTATTCCGTCCACGTCACAGTGAAACTGCTGCGGCTAATCATTATCAGCGGAAAAGCAAATACGATTCCCCAACTGATGAGGTGTATCAGCAGTTCCACAAAATGCGGAGAGGAATCAAGCCTAGACTTCATCATATACCAAACTCTATATTGTGAAGAGCCAAGGAATTAAGAACTTCTGCCAATGCCTTACTTTAATTCCCTGACTCTTCTGACTGGTTTTCTCGTTGCAAAGATAAACATTAATACGTCGTGGACAGCACATCTGAGTCCTCGCGGCCCGGCTTATTCGTAACGTATTGCTTCAATGGGATCCAGATCGGCTGCTTTCTTCGCCGGATACCAGCCGAAGAACACTCCGGTGATGGTGCAGACGGCAAACGAAAGGAACACGCTCCAGGCCTGAATGTAAATGGGCCAATGGGCCACGTTCTTCACGATGTAAGAAGCCCCGCAACCGACGATTACCCCAATGATGCCGCCCGTGATGCTGATAAGAACGGCCTCGATGAGGAACTGGCTCAGAATGTCCACGCCCCGTGCGCCAACCGACATACGCAAACCGATTTCGCGGGTACGTTCCGTCACCGACACGTACATGATGTTCATGATGCCTATGCCGCCCACCACCAGTGATATGCCTGCGATGCAGGCCAGCAGTGTGGTCATCAAATCGGTGGTGGAGTTCAGCATCGTGCTCAGTTCCTGCTGCGAGCGGATGGTGAAGTCGTCTTCATCGCTGTCCTTCAGCTTGTGGTTGCGGCGCAGGATTTCGGTGATTTCATCGGTGGCATAGTCTGTCATGTCTTCGCTCAAAGCCGAAGCAAAGATGCTGCTCAGGTAGGTTTGTGCCAGCAGACGCTTCATGACCGTGGTGTAGGGTGCCAGTACAATGTCGTCCTGGTCGTCGCCCATGCTGTTGTAGCCTTTCGACTTCAACAGGCCCACCACGCGGAAGGGTACTTGGCTGAAGCGGATGGTCTTGCCGATGGGGTCCTCGTTGGGGAAAAGGTTATCGGCGATGGTTTTTCCGATGACGCAGACCTTGGCCGAGGTCTGTATGTCGCTTTCGGTAAACATTTCGCCGCTTTCCACCTTGAGCTGGCGTATTTCCAGGTAGTCAATGCCCACCCCGCTGACCGAGGAAGGGTAGTTGTTGTTGCCGGCAATCAGCTGGCCCGAAGATGCCACGCTGGGACTGACGGCTGCCACAAAATTCGTTTCATCGCGCAAAGACTCATAGTCGTTCAGTTTCAGAGTCTGCATTTCGCTGGGATCCTGCCGCACGCCACCCCTCCGCTCGGCACCGGGATGAATCATGATGATGTTGGAGCCCATTTCCGAAATTTGCGCCTGGATGCTCTTCTTCGACCCCTGTCCGATAGCCAGCATGGTGATGACCGAAGCCACGCCGATGATGATGCCCAGCATGGTGAGGAAGGCACGCAGCTTGTTGTTGGCCAGGGCGCGAAGGGCTATTTTTAAAAGGTTTGTTCCATTCATGTTTTTCTTTTTTACAATGTCGCTTTAGGGTGTTAATCTTCTTCCTGTTTGGGCAGGGCGGCCAAGGCAACGGCTGCGTCCAGAACCTGGGTATTGGCCCGGTCTTCCTTTATCTGCCCGTCGCGCAGCACGATGTTGCGGCTGCTGTATTGGGCTATTTCCGGATTGTGGGTCACAAAGATGATGGTACGCCCCTCGGCATGGAGCTTCTGGAAAAGTACCAGTATCTCGAACGAAGTGCGGGTGTCCAGGTTTCCCGTGGCTTCATCGGCCAGGATAACGGCAGGATTGTTGACCAGTGCGCGGGCAATGGCCACACGTTGCATCTGTCCGCCGGACATCTGGTTGGACTTGTGTTCCAACCGGTCGCCCAATCCCACGGCCTGCAAGGCTTCGATGGAACGCCGGCGCCGCTCGGCTGCCGAGACAGCCGAGTTGTACATCAGCGGGAGTTCCACGTTTTCCACTGCGGTCGTCTTGGGCAGAAGGTTGTAGTTCTGAAAGACGAACCCGATTTTGCGGTTGCGCAGGATGGCCCGTTGCGGTTTTGACATGGTGCGCACCGAAATGCCGTCCAGATAATATTCACCGCTGGTGGGCGTGTCAAGGCATCCCAGGGTATTCAGCAGTGTGGATTTGCCGGAACCCGACGTACCCATGATGGTGACAAACTCGCCCTCGCTGATGACGAACGACACACCGCGCAAGGCGTGTACCGTTTCGTCGCCCACCAGGAAGTTGCGCTTGATGTTCTGAAGCTCGATGACTACTTTTTTCCCCATGACAGGTCACTCCTTGGATTCGCTGTTTTTCTTCTTGTTGTTCTCTCCCGGACGACCCGGCATGAAGGGGCTGCGTTCTCCGCTCGACGACGAAGCTGTGGGTTCGTTGATGACCTCCATCGTGGCTTCCGTCACCACAACGGTTCCCTCGCTGACACCGCTGATAATCTCGGTATAGATGCCGTTGGAGATGCCGGTCTCTACCGCGTGGGCTGTGAAGGTGTTTCCTTCCCGTGTCCAGAGTTTGTACTCGGCATCGCAGTCGTTCACTACGTCGTCCTCGCTGATGAGGGGTACTTCGGGGGAGAAGCGCAACGCACGGCTCGGCACACAAAGCACATCCGAACGGTCGATGATGTAGATGGTGACATTGGCCGTAAGGCGGGGTTTCAGTTTCAGGTCGGGGTTGTCTGCCGAGATGATGACTTCATAGGTGACAACCGTGCTGCTGGAGGAAGAACTGCTGCTCGATGACGACGACGAACTTTCCTCACCCAGGCGGATTTGTGTCACGCGGCCTTCGAATACGTCGTTGGGATATGCGTCTACGGTGAAAGTCACCCGCTGTCCTTCTTCCACGCCGCCTATGTCTGCCTCGTCCACGTCGGCCACTACTTGCATTTTAGTCAGGTCGGCAGCAATGGTAAACAGTGTCGGTGTTTCCATGCTCGAAGCCACGGTCTGTCCTTCTTCCACCTCGCGGCTCAGCACGATGCCGTCGATGGGCGAGGTGATGACTGTGTAAGAGAGGTTGCGTTCGGCCTTGGCCAGGGCTGCTTTGGCACTGTCGTAGTTGCTCTTTGCCAGTTCGTAGTTGTACTTGGAGGCTTCGAACTCGGTGTCGCTGATGAGTTGCTTTTCGTGCAGCGTCTGGTTGCGTTCGTACAGCTTCTTCTGGTAGTTGTACTCGGCTTCGGCACCGTTGTAAGTGGCTTGCTGCGATGCAAGTTCACTCTCCAGCGTGACGCGGTCCATTTCTGCAATGAGTTGGCCTTTCTTGACCACGGAATTATAGTCTACATAGATTTTGTCGATGATACCGCTGACCTGCGTACCTACTTCCACCTCCGTTACCGGCTCGATGCTTCCCGTGGCTGTGACAGACTCCGAGATTTCTCCCTTGCTTACGGTGGCCGTAAGGTAGGAAAGCTTCGCTTTGTTCGAAGACCCGCTGACTGCCCAAATGATGCCGCCGACCACAACGACGGCAACAATGATCATGATGATTTTCTTTTTACTCATATCGCTTCAAGTTTGTTTTTTTGGATTCGTTTTTTTACAATGTTAAGTTCTCTCCCTGGTAAAACTTCAGCAGCTGCATGTTCAGGATTGCCGTGTATTTGGCCTGCAACATCTGTTGCTGCGCATTGAGCAGGTTGCTTTTGCCGGTCATCAGTTCCACGGTGTTGATCATGCCCAGGTTGAATTGCTCTTGCAGGAGATCGTAGCTGGTCTGCGAGCTTTTCACGCTCTGCACGGCTGCGGCATATTGCTGTTGTGCACTGTTGGCGTTCAGCCACAGGTTCTCGATGGTCTGGTAGAGGGTCTTCTGTTCGTCCATCAGATCCAGCTGCGAGGTCAGCTTCTGCAACTTGGCCCGTTGGATGGAATGTTTGGTCTGCTTGCGGTCGAAGATGGGGATGCTGACAGATATTCCCAATGAATTGTTCCAGTTCTGCTTGATCTGTTCGCTGAAAGTGTAGTCGTCACTGTTGGTGTGGCTGGTTCCGATGCCTGCCGTCAGGCTGATGGTAGGCATATAGCCTGCACGTGCCACCTTGATGCCCAGGTCGGCGGCTTCCACGTTCAGTTCGCCCGATTCGATTTCCGGCCGTAGCACCAGGGCTGTTCTGAACACGTCCATCTTGTCCGGCAGGGGAATGAGGGTGGCTTCGTCGCCCAACGTCGGAATGTAAAGATTCATCTCTTGCGTTCCGTCCAGTTCGAGCAGTTGTTTCAGTTGTAATTTGTAGTCGGCAAGTGTGGCTTGTGCTGTCACCAGTTGATAATTGTCGGTACCTACCTGCGCCTCCAGTTGGGCCAGATCGCTTTTCGAGATGCTGCCGACCTCGAACATCGTTTTCCCGCGTTCAAACTGTGCCTGGCTTACTTCCAAGGTGGCTTCGTTGACCTTTACGGCTTCAGTAGCGTAAAGAATCTGCACATAGAGCTGTGCGATGCTCTCCTGGATGCTGTTCTCGCTTTCGGCCACGGCCAGCTGAGCGATGCGGCTGTTCAGGGTTTCCTGCTTGATGGTGTTCACCCGTTCCAGACCATTGAAGAGCGTCCAGCTTGCATCAATGCCGTAACTTCCGTTGTAGGAAGTCTTGCTGGTGGTACTGGAGATGATGTCGCCGTCGATGATGGTATTGGCTTCATTCTTCGGGCGATTTACGATGCGCTGGCTGATGCTTCCCGATATGGTAGGCAGCATGGCAGCTTTGGCATCTTTCAGGTCTACTTCACTGCTCTCTGCGCTGACACGGTTGCGACGGATCGTGATGTTCTGCTTCAATGCGTAGTCAATGCACGATTGCAAGTCCCATCTTGCCGGTAGATTGTCGGCCTGCTCTACATCGTTTGCAGCCGATGCCTGTATGCCTGCATTCTCCTGGGCCATTACTCCCATGCATCCGGCCATACAAAGCGTTACCACTGTCAATCTTTTTACATTTCTCATTATTTTCTCGGAATTTATTTTTGTGCTACAAAATTAGTCCTGCACTTGCCAAAAGGCAAAAAGAATAGAAGTTTACCATAGCTTTGCCGCTTAAATAAAGATTTGTGCCGACCAATAAAGCCGCCTGTCGGACGATTCCCCCATTTTGACCGGAACAGGGACAACAATCCGCTATCTCTGTCATACAGGCATCCACCGGACGGAATACAGGTGGCCGGTTGCGAGGGGCTGCAACAGCCCGTCGGCTCTACATGGGGCTGTAGTCCTTGGCCAGTCCTCCTTCGCTCGTTTCCTTGTAGAGCGAGGGCAGGTCGTTGCCCGTTTCTTTCATGACCTCCACCACCTTGTCGAACGAGACACGGTGCATACCGTCGGTGAAGGACGAGTAGAGGTTGGCATCCAGGGCACGGGCGGCGGCGTATGCGTTGCGTTCGATGCAGGGAATCTGTACAAGGCCGCACACAGGGTCGCACGTCATGCCCAGGTGGTGTTCCAGGCTCATCTCGGCTGCATATTCTATCTGGGTGGGCATTCCTCCGAAGAGCTGGTTGGCCGCAGCCGATGCCATCGAGCAGGCCACACCTACTTCGGCCTGACAACCCGCCTCGGCACCTGAAATGGAGGCGTTCTGCTTCACGATGTTCCCGACGAGTCCGGCCGTGGCCAGTGCACGCAGGATGCGGGTGTCGCTGAAGTTGCGGCTTTGGGCCAGGTGGTAGAGCACGGCAGGAACCACACCGCACGAGCCGCAGGTGGGAGCCGTGACAATCTCGCCGCCGGAAGCGTTTTCTTCGCTCACCGCAAGGGCGTAGGCAAAGACCAGTCCGCGCGATTGGAGCGAATGCTTGTAGCCGCTGGCGCGTATGTAGTAGGAATATGCCTTGCGCCTCAGGTTCAGCGGGCCGGGCAGCACCCCTTCGTGCTCCAGGCCGCGCTGCACGGCGGCTTTCATGGTCTTCCAGACCTCGTTGAGGTAGTCCCACAGGTCGCTTTCTTCGCATTCTTCCACATACTCCCAATAGCTTTTGCCGGTGCGTTCGCACCATTGCAGGATTTCCGTCATGTGGTTCATGTCGTACACGTCGGGCGTGTTGATGCTGTCGCTTCCCTCGTTTTCTTCCGCCAGGGCTCCCCCGCCGATGCTGAACACGGTCCATTGGTCGGTGGCTTTTCCGTTGGCATCGAGCGAAACGAACTTCATGCCGTTCGGGTGGAAGGGGAGGAATATCTTAGGCTCCCAAATGATTTCCACCGGGGCAGTGGGTTGCAGGGCTTCGTTGATGGCCACGTTGGTCATGTGCCCTTTGCCGGTGGCGGCCAGGCTGCCATAGAGGGTGACCTGGAAAGCGGCGGCATCGGGATGCCGGCTCAGGAAGATTTCGGCTGCCTTGCGGGGTCCCATCGTGTGGCTGCTCGAAGGCCCGGTGCCGATGCGGTAAAGTTCTTTGATGGATTTCATGTCTTTATTGTGAAGCTATAAGTTCAGTTCAGATCTACGACGGTGATGCCCGCCCCTCCCAGTTGCACATGCTCGTCTGCAAAGTGCTGCACGCCGGGCACGGTTTGCAGGTACTGGCGGATGAGGCTGCGGAGGATGCCGTTGCCCGTTCCGTGCAGGATGCGCACCCGTCGGCAGCCGACCAGGATGGCATCGTCGATGAAGTACATCACCGCCTGCAGGGCTTCGTCGCTGCGCATACCGCGCACGTCAATGTCCTGCCTGAAGTGCAGTTTCTTCTCGTGCATGTTCTCTTGTGTCTGCACGCTGATGAAGGTGGCTTTGCCCGGCGGGTTGCTGCCTTGGGGACGGGCGTTGCTGCGTTCCAGCCTGTCAGCCGTGACCGTGGTCTTCAGGTTGCCGAAGGCCACGACCGCCTGCTTGCCGTTGAGTGCTATCAGTTCGCCCACGGTGGTCTGCCCTTTGATGCGGACGGAGCATCCGGGCTGTAGCGGAAGCGGTTGCGCGGGCTGCGGCGCGGCGGGGCTGTTGCCGGTGTTGGCATTCTTCCGCTGTCTGCGTTCCTGCTTCTGGCGCAGTTTCTCCATCTTGCGGGCAATCCTGTCCTCTTCCTCCCGTTGGGCGGCCTGTTGGATGGAAGCCCGGAAGTCGGCCAGTTCCTGCCTTGCCTGCCTGGTGCGTTCTTTTTCTGCCTGCGACTCTTTGATGGCGCGGATGGTGTTTTCGATGCGGGCGTTGGACTCCTGCACGATGTGTTCGGCCTTTTCCTGTGCCTGCCGGAGTATTTCCTTGCGCGACTGCTGCAGTTCTTCCATTTCCTGCCGGTAGCGGGTCATCAGTTCTTCCAGCTGCTTTTCGCGCTGGCGGATGTTCTGCCGCTTGTTCTCCCAGTAGCGTTTGTCGCGCACAATGTCCTGCAGGTATTTGTCGGCGTTGATGTACTCGCTGCCCACAATCTCGGAAGCATCGGCTATCACATCCTCCGGAAGCCCTATTTTGCGGGCTATTTCCACGGCAAAGGAACTGCCCGGCTGTCCTGTCTGCAACTGGAACAGCGGTTGCATGAGGTGGCGGTCGTAGAGCATGGCACCGTTCACGATGCCTTCGTGGGCATCGGCATAGTGCTTCAGGTTCTGGTAGTGCGTGGTAATGACCCCGAAGGTCTCTTTCCGGTTGAAACGTTTCAACACGGCCTCGGCAATGGCGCCGCCTATCTGCGGTTCGGTGCCTCCCCCGAACTCGTCGATGAGAATCAGGCTGCATCCGTTGCATTGCTTCATCATCACCTTCATGTTGGTGAGGTGGGAGGAGTAAGTGCTCAGGTCGTCTTCGATGGACTGTTCGTCGCCGATGTCGATGAACAGGCTGTCGAACACGCCCGCTTTGCTTTGCTCGTGCATGGGGACAAGCAGGCCGCATTGCAGCATGTATTGCAGGAGCCCCACGGTCTTCAGGCAGACCGACTTGCCTCCTGCGTTCGGTCCGGATATGAGCAGGATGCGGTGTTCGCGATCGAGGGCGATGTCAAGAGGCACTGCTTTTTTGCCGTGCCTGGCCAGCGAGAGTTGCAGCAGGGGGTGGATGGCCGTGCGCCAGTCGATGACCTGTCCGTTCTCAAAGGCAGGCTTCAGGCCGTCTGTCCGGATGGCAAGAAGTGCCTTGGCGCGGATGAAGTCTATCTCGGCCAGAAACTCGTAGGAAAGCAGGAGGTCGGGGATGTCGGGGCGGATGCCGGCCGAGAACTCGGTCAGTATGCGTATGATTTCGCGCCGTTCGTCGGCTTCCAGTTCGCGGATGCGGTTGTTGGCCTCCACTACCTCGGCCGGTTCGATGAACACGGTCTTGCCGCTGGCCGACTCGTCGTGGACAATCCCCCTGATTCTGCGCTTCAGTGCAGGGGCAACGGGAATGACAAGCCTTCCGTCGCGCAGGGTGGGCGATACGTCCTTGTCTACCACGCCTTCGGATTGGGCACTGCGTAGGATGCTGTTCAGCGTGCGCGATATGCTGCCCGTCGTGGCGGCCAGTTCCTGCCGGATGCGGGCCAGTTCGGGCGAGGCGTTGTCTTTTATTTTCCCGTGGGGCGAAAGGATGTTGTTGATTTGGCGGATGAGTTGGGGGAAGACGAGGATGTCTCCGGCCAGGCGTTTCAGGCACGGGTAGGGGGATGCAGCCGAGGGGTCATCCCCGTCGGCCGGTGCGAGGAAACGCACGATGTCGCGGATGGTTTCCAGCGAGCGGAGCAGGTCGAACAGCTCTTGTTCGTCCAGGTACATGCCTTCCACGCGGATGCGTTTCAGCGAAGGGCGCACGTCGAAGAAGTATCGGGCCGGGAAGTCGTCCTCTTCCCGCAGGATGCGGGTAAACTCGGCTGTCTGCTCCAGGCGTTCATCTATTTCATGGAAACGGGTGGAAAAGGCCATCCCGTCCACCCGTTCTTCTCCCAAAAGGCTGAGGCATTTCTCTTTCAGCAGCAGCCGTATCTGGTCAAAGCCGATTTTCTGTTCAAAGTTCTGTGGGTATATCATGAGTCGCTTATCTGTCAAGTCGGGGGCAAAGGTACGATTAATATCTGAAACGGGCGTTCTTTATAAATCACAAACACCACCGTCTGCCAAGGAACAGACCCCATGCATGAGATACCAAAACGACCCATGCATGGGGTACTAAGACAACCCATGCATGACCTCTTCCGATACCTCATG
>CAYPUJ010000025.1:0-23624 GCA_964413805.1 uncultured Bacteroides sp.
CGGTGGGGCTGTATTTCAAGGTATGCTTGAAGTGATATCGTTACTATAATTAGTACAAATTTTTTCCACGCTAAATAGATATAATATCGGCAATAAAAATGTCTAATCTTTTAATTCATAGTGCATTTTTCCTTTGATGGTAACTTTGTACAGATGTTAGTATCTTAGAATGGACTGCAACTGAAAGTGCATTAATGAACAACGAAGGACTGCATAACCGTTCAGCGTATCCCTATTACGGTTACGGGCATAAGAGATTGCCAAACGAAAAGTTCTCCTATGACATGACGGAGGCGGAAGCCGAAACCCTGCTCTGCAAGGATTTGGCAGTGCGCTACGAGCTGTTCCGCAAATTCGGGAAAGACGCCTTGCTCCTGACCGTCCTGAGCTACAATGTTGGTCAAGGGGTGCTGCTCGGTCATGGCGGACATCCGAAAGGCAAGCCTGTCCGCCCGATAAAGCGGAGGCGCAAAATGGAGTTCCTGCGGGCAAATCGTTATCGGGGGCATAAAAAAAGCAACCTGCTTCGTAGCGGAAGCAGGTTGCTTTTATGAGATAAGGTGACGAAGTCTATTATTTCACGTCGATAAACTTTTTTGCTTTTTCCTTATCCTGTTCGGTGAACTTCGGCAGTTCGACATTCAGCACACCGTTTTCTACGCAGGCTGAAATCTTTTCCTTATCCACGTCATCCGGTAGAACCAAGGTCTGTTGGAACTTCGAATAAGAAAATTCGCGGCGTAAATAGCGGCCTTCTTTTTTCCCTTCGTTATTGTTACTTTCGCTCTTGTTCTCTGTCTTCTTCTCCATCGCGATGACCAAGTTGTTGTCTTCGTTAATGTGTACATTGAAGTCTTCCTTCGTCATGCCCGGAGCAGCCAGTTCGACTTTGTATTCCGTATCCGTTTCATAGACGTTGATGGCAGGAGCGGTAGCATTGGCTTTTATCATCCAGTCGTTGTCGAAAAAGTCATTGAAAATACTCGGTAACCAATTTTGGTTTCTTCTTACAGGTGTCATAATCATAATCTCCTATATTTAAAGGTTTAACATTCAATTTCTCTTGAACGTCCGTCCGTTTCCGAACCGTCGTTCGCATTGTTTATTGCAAACCTCATGCCAAATGATTTTCCCGTTTTTTGTTGACTATTTGTCAGTATTGTACTGACTTGTTTGCTTGTTTCCTGTCAATTTGTTAGGCTGGCGGCTTCATTGCAGGAGGTTCACTCCTTGCCGGAAGGGGCGATGTAGTCTTCTTTGATAAATTCGTCGTAAACCCTTTTGGGATGGTCGAACGGAGCGATGCCGCTACGATTCTCATTGAAGTTCTCACGCCTGAATTGTTTCAGCTTCACGTTGTCTTCCGCATACTGACGGAGCTTTTTCCGTTCGTTCCCATAGAGCGAACTGTCCAACACTTCAGAATCCAACAGGCTTTCTTTGGGCGTGATGGTGGGCAGCAGGTTCTGTTCCAGCAGCCCACGGTAGGCTCCGCTGTATTCGCACCATACACTGTCGCCGCTGGCAAACAAACGGTAGGTGTAGTTCGACCATGCGGTTTTGATGTTGATTTCGTTGGCATAGATTTCGATGGTGGCTTCCGAGTCGTAATAGCGGTCGCGGATGACGACCAGTTTTCTGCCCGGAATGTCTTCCTTCACGATACTGAACCACTTATCGCTGTGCAGTATTTCTGCCGCGATGTCCCATAACTTTTCTTTAATCTCAAATTGCATTCTCATTGTGTTTGCCTGCGGGCCAGGACTTTTTAATAACTCCCTATCAAGTAACAAGTGCTTAAAGATAAGAACTTCTGGCAGAATAAACAAGGTTTGCCGCACACTTTTTTTCACGGAAGTCAGCTCCCGGTCTCATTTTAACCTTTGCAGTGTCTTATTGGGACAATTTTGTGGGTCATTTGGCAACAGCTTTGTGAAATCTGCTGTATAAAGTGCGGTTGGCAGGTAGATTCTGTGTTAAAATGCCTATATTTGCACGCTCTTCCGGAAAGGGGGAGATGCATCATGGGAAAAGCATGAGGTAACTGACATTAATGTAAACATAGGTAAATGCAATATGATTGGATATGATATTTGCTGCATCGGGTTCATTACACAAGACAAAGTGGTAACTCCCGAAAGCACGATTTATATGCCGGGAGGTACATCTTTTTATTTTGCTCATGCCATGAACCGCCTGAAGTGCGAGAATTTCCTGTTAGTAACTGCGGTGGCAAAAGAAGACGAGGAAGTGATTGAACAAATCAGGAGGGCAAACGTGGCGGTAAAGACACTCCCCACCGCCCGTTCGGTCTGCTTCGAAAACATCTACACCGACAACGGGAACGGGCGCAAGCAGCGTGTGACGGCCAAGGCAACCCCCTTCACGGTAGAAGGGTTGCGCGACGTGGATGCCCGCATTGTCCACTTGGGCAGCCTGCTTGCCGATGACTTTCCGTTGGACGTAATCAAGTATCTTTCTGCCAAATGCCGTCTTTCGCTGGATGTGCAGGGCTTCCTGCGCAAGGTGGAGGGGGAAGAAGTCTTGCCGGTCGACTGGGACGAAAAGAAAGAGGCATTGAAGTATGTGCACATATTGAAGGCCAATGAGGCCGAGATGGAAGTGCTCACACGCTGCAAGGATCCGCACGAAGCCGCCCTGCTGATAGCAGACTGGGGGGTGGAGGAAGTGTTGCTCACCCTGGGCGATTGCGGCTCGTTGATTTATGCCCACGGGCAGTTCTACGACATTCCCGCCTATCCGGCTTCGAAAATAGTGGATGCCACGGGGTGTGGCGACACTTACATGGCCGGCTATTTGTATATGCGCAACCGCAACGCCTCCTACCGGGAAGCAGGTTGTTTTGCCGCAGCCATGTGCACCATCAAACTGCAGTCGCACGGGCCGTTCAGTGCAACGGAAGAGGCCGTGGAAAAGATAATCAGCGGTTCGTCGGGGAGTCGCTGATGTGGCCGTGTGGCTGATTTTGCGCACATGGCTGTGTTGTGACAACTGTTCTGCCTGTATCCACCGTGCTGCGTACCTGCATCCTGCTTACGCATTCTGCGTATGCTCAAGGTGAAGACCAAGTGAAAATGAAGGAGGCGCGGTGCTTTTTAAAGTTTTTATGCGAAGCTTTCCCGTTGGTTCCAAATTAATGACTACATTTGCATCCCAATTATAAGTTCGTTCATAATCTGTAGATAGACAATGCCGACAATATCAATTCGCGGAACAGAGATGCCAGCTTCTCCCATCAGGAAATTGGCTCCTTTGGCCGAGGCAGCCAAACAGAGGGGTATTCATGTGTTCCATCTGAACATCGGGCAACCCGATTTGCCAACGCCTCAGGTTGCTTTGGATGCCATCCGCAACATAGACAAGAAAGTACTGGAGTATAGTCCGAGCGCAGGTTATCGGAGTTACCGGGAGAAACTTGTCAAATACTACGACAAATTCAATATCAAGCTGACTGCAGACGACATTATCGTCACTTCCGGCGGGTCGGAAGCCGTGCTTTTTGCGTTCATGGCCTGCCTCAATCCGGGCGACGAAATCATTGTGCCCGAGCCGGCGTATGCCAACTACATGGCCTTTGCCATTTCCGCAGGGGCGAAGATCCGCACCATAGCCACCACCATCGAAGAGGGCTTTTCGTTGCCGAAGGTAGAGAAATTCGAGGAACTCATCAACGAACGGACCAGGGCCATACTGATTTGCAACCCCAACAACCCGACCGGTTATCTCTATACGAGACGCGAAATGAACCAGATTCGCGACCTGGTGAAGAAGTACGACTTGTTTTTGTTCTCGGACGAGGTGTACCGTGAGTTCATCTACACCGGCTCGCCTTATATTTCGGCCTGTCACCTGGAGGGCATCGAGCAGAACGTGGTGTTGATAGATTCGGTGTCGAAGCGCTATTCCGAGTGCGGCATCCGCATCGGGGCGTTGATAACCAAAAACAAGGAAATCCGCGATGCCGTGATGAAGTTCTGCCAGGCAAGGCTCAGTCCTCCCCTGATAGGGCAGATTGCCGCAGAGGCCTCTTTGGATGCGGGCGATGAATACATGCGCGACACGTATGATGAATACGTAGAGCGTCGCAAATGCTTGATTGACGGCCTTAACCGCATACCGGGGGTTTATTCGCCGATTCCGATGGGGGCTTTCTATACGGTGGCGCGGTTGCCTGTGGATGATTCCGACAGGTTCTGTGCCTGGTGCCTTTCGGATTTCGAGTATGAAAAGCAGACCGTTTTCATGGCCCCTGCTTCCGGTTTCTATACGACTCCCGGGACGGGGCACGATGAGGTGCGTATCGCCTACGTCTTGAAGAAAGCAGACCTGATGCGGGCCTTGTTCGTGCTGCAGGAGGCACTCAAGGCTTATCCGGGAAGGACAGTGAGATGAATCCGGCGTTTTTCCTTGCACGTCGGATCTACCGTGGCAGTCCTGCCGGTCGGGATGTTTCCAGGCCTGCGGTGCTGATTTCCATGGTGAGCATTGCCATCGGGCTGGCCGTTATGATTGTGGCGGTGTCTGTGGTAATGGGATTCAAGCGGGAAGTGCGCGGCAAGGTTGTGGGCTTCGGGGCGCACATCCAGGTGACCAACCTGGATGCGGCATACGCTTACGAGGCATGTCCCATTGTTGCCGATGACAGCCTTTTGGCTGCTTTCCGGGAAGATGCAGCCGTTGCGCACGTCCAACGCTATTCGGTGAAGGCAGGAATGATAAAGACCGAGGATGCTTTTCAGGGAATGATTCTGAAAGGCGTGGGAGGAGAATATGATACCCGTTTTTTCCGCCGTCATTTGGTGGAGGGCGAGATGCCGGTGTTCAGCGATTCCGTGAGTTCCAACCGGGTAGTCATTTCGCGTTCGTTGGCAAACAAATTGAAGTTGAAGTTAGGGGACAAGATAGACACCTATTACGTGCAGGATGACATCCGGGCACGTCGTCTGGAAATAGCCGGCATTTACCAGACGAATTTCTCGGAGTACGATAACCTTTTTCTGCTGACAGACATCTGCCTTGTCAACCGGTTGAACCGTTGGGAAGCGGATTTGGCAAGCGGCATCGAAATCGAGTTGCGCGACTATGACAAGTTGGAGGAAGAAACTTTCCGGCTTGCCGCTTTGTGGCAAGGGGCAAGGGACAGGTTGGGGGGACGCTATTGCGTCCAGAACATAGAGCAACTGAATCCGCAGGTTTTTGCCTGGTTGGGCATTCTCGATGTGAACATCTGGGTCATCTTGATTCTGATGGTGGGGGTGGCAGGATTCACGATGGTGTCGGGACTGCTGATTCTGATTATCGAGCGCACCTCCATGATTGGGGTTTTGAAATCCCTGGGAGCTGACAACACGACCATTCGCCGGTTGTTCCTCTGGCTTTCGGTCTTCCTGATAGGAAAGGGGATGTTGTGGGGAAATGTACTGGGACTTACTTTCTATTTCATACAGAAGCATTGCGGGGTGTTTCGGCTTGACCCCGGAACCTATTACATGGACACGGTGCCGGTTTCTCTCAACGTGTGGCATTTTCTGCTGCTGAACACGGGGACGTTGCTGGCATCCGTGTTGATGCTGGTGGGACCCTCTTGTTTCATCACCCGCATTCATCCGGCTGACTCCATGCGTTATGAGTGAGAGGTGTTCCTCCCTTCATTTGCGAAGGAAATCGCTTTTGTTCAGCAGGTATTTCATTTTCCATTGCAGGGATTGTAGCGGTTGCAGCCAGTCGAATAAGGGCAATGTGAAATAATAATGTTGCTTTTCGTCCAGGGTGTCGGCGGTCCGGTTGACAATGAAAGCCTGCATTGCCCATCGCGCCAGGAAAAACAATATGGCTATACCAGTCACAACCCAGTGGGCATGTAGGATTCCCCACACAGCCGTACCCATCCATCCAAGGTAGAATAGCAACCGGCTGGTCGTTTCGCAACCGGCCAGCCAGCGTTGCGCCCCGTGGTAGAAATGAGCCGTGGAAACATAACCGGTTTTTTCTTCCCGCCATGCTTTGAGCTGTGGCAACTGCCTGCGCACGGCGGCCCGACTTCCGGTTTCTACCTTCGTGTTTCTTGCCGTGGCTGCTTGGTTGACAAACAAGTCATCATCTCCTCTCAAGAGGTTCAGGTGGGCAGAAAATCCCTTTTGTTCGTAGAACAGGTCTTTCTTGTAAGCCAGGTTACGCCCGATACCCATGTAAGGACTGCCGGCCAAGGCAAATCCCAGGTAGCGCATGGAGGTGAACAGGTTGTCGAAAGCGATGCACTTGGACAGCCATCCTTGTTTGCATTCATATCCGCTATAGCCCAATACAATCTGTGTACCGGGGGTGAAGTTGCGTGCCAACAGCCGCAACCATTGGTTGCTTTGCGGAAGACAACCGGCATCGGTTATCACAAGCCAATCATATTTGCTGGCTTTGATGCCCAAGGTGATGGCTAACTTCTTATGGCTGATGTAGCGCGAGGACTCCGGAATGAAGCTGTGGTAGAGATTGGGATATTGTTCTTCCAGTTGTTCCAGATTATTTTTGTTGCCGTGACTGTCGTTGATGACAATGACCTCAAATTGTGGATAGTCTTGCTCCAACACGAGTTTCAGGGTGTGGTGCAGATTATCGGATTCTTCCGAGGCATGGATGATAACGGAAAGCGGTTGCAGCTCATCGCTGTATTGCAGTTTTCCCTTTTGGGCAGTCCGGTTGTGGCGGCAAATACGATTATACAGGCAGCAGTAATATCCCGTTTGGATGAAAAAAAGAAGTCCGGTGATGACGAGCAATGCTTCTTCGGTTGTGTCAAATGCAAATGCTTCCATTTTTCCCCACTCAATCGTTGGCCGTTTTATAAATCAGTCTGTCCGGATTATCCCCAAACAGGTTGTCACCTAAAGTCGTAATCTGATTGCCTGTGGCCACCACATGCCTTAAATTGTCGCAACCGATGAAAGCCCCATATTCGATAGCCGTGACGGTAGGGGGGAGCGTGACGGTACCGCACAATCGTCGGCAACCACTGAAAGCCCGTTGGCCGATGATTTTCAGTTGCTGGGGCAGTCGGATGTTCAACAGATATTTCTTCTGGGTAAATGTATATTCGGGGATGATGGTTGCGTTGCAGCGCGACAAATCTGCGGAAACCAGGTTGGGCATATAGTCGCGGATGAGCATGAAGTCTGCGTCATCCAGTTTGCCTTCCACGGTCAGAAAGTTGACATCATTGGGACGTAATCCTTTGTCTGCTAATTCGTTTGCCAAACTGCTCATTTGGCTGATTTGCACAAGGACGCCTGTCGGCTGACCTTCGACGAAAGCAAATGTTTTCCATCTGTCTTTCGCCAGATAGGCATCGCTGCATCCTGGCGGAGTGAAGATGGCTGTAATGCTGTCGGCCAAAGCTTCGGGCAGGAGGTTGGGTGGTGTCTTTTTATTAATCTGGCATATTTTCAGGTTGGTGCATCCCTTGAAAGCGGCATCTTCGATATTGCGGATCTTTTCGGAGAGGATGACCCTTTCCAACGTGGTTTTGCCTACAAACACACTGTCGTTTATTTGTTTGCAGAATGCATAAGCCGGAATGCAATTGGCCGGATAGACGTAGAAATGATCCGGGTAGGTACCTTTCTTACCGGCATACATACTGATGGAAACATTGGCAAGATCAAGTACGGTCAAGTTCTTGAATTCATCACGTAAGTGTTGAAAGTCGATGGCATTGATCTTTCCTTGTAGTGTGAGATGGGTTATCCGGTTAGCTTCCTCTTCAGTCATCAGTTCGACCAATGTGCCGGCTTTTGGTACATAGTAAGTCTTTTTAATTTGGGCAGATACACCTGAAAGGATAACCAATCCTATAGTAATTAAGACTATTCTCTTCAAGTTCATACTTCAGTCGATTGTTGTTTGTTCATTAAATTTTCAAGGCTATTGTAAGTCGAGCAACCTGTTGCAGGAAACAAGTCTTAAAAGAATGTTTTTTCTTTTTCAAATATAGGAAGTTTGTTGCTATAAAAAGTCTTTTTTTTCTTTTTATGATTACTTTTGTCTGATATTAACCAATCTAAAGCAACTTTTGTGTATGGATACGATGAAAAAGAACTTATCGGAAAACTTTCAGGATGCCAATGGGCAACAACAGCCGCCTTTGCGTATGACGGGAAAATCATGGGGACAACTATTGTTGGACATAATCTTGTTTGTTGTTCTTTTTGGGGGATGTATCTCGTTATTTATGGGGATGCTGACCTTGCTCTTTTCCGGCCAGGAAAATGTGCAGGAAATATCTTCCGGCTATGTTTCCGCATTGTTGGATGAAAGTTTTATGCTGATAGCGGCTATGGGGGCTGCTTGGGCTGTATTGGCGATACGTCGGCAACCTTTTGCCCGTTTGGGAATATCGTTCAAAGGGTACTGGAAGGATTTTCTGACAGGAGCGGGAATTGTCAGTATGCTCTATGCGGTAAGTTTTTCTTTTTCTTGGGCTGTGGGTGCTGTGCAGGTGGAAGGCGTGTCATTTTCTGCGGAGGATTTGTTGCTATCGTTTCTTTTCTTTTTATTGGTCGGCCTGTTTGAAGAAATTGCAATGCGGGGATTTGTGTTGGGACGAATGTTGGACAGGGGAATGAACCGGTTCCTGGCGTTGTTTCTTTCTTCCTTTCTTTTTTCGTCGTTCCATTTTTTCAATCCGGATTTTTCTTTCCTTCCTTTCTTTAATATACTGTTGGCCGGGTTGTTTTTAGGGGCTTCGTTTCTTTATACACGGAATTTGTGTTTCCCCATTGCTTTGCATTGGTTCTGGAACTGGGTACAGGGACCGGTATTGGGGTATAAAGTAAGCGGAATCTCCTTTGGCGAGAGTTTGTTTCAACTGGGGTTGCCCGAAAAGAACTTGTGGAACGGAGGAGACTTTGGCTTCGAGGGATCTTTGATTTGCACAGTGATGCTTGTGGTAGGTACATTGGCTATCATTCTGCATTATGAACGGAAATCCGGTTTTAGGTACGGATGATGGAACAATGAAACACAGAGGCACAGTGGACGTTTTTTCTTTTCTGCATGTACAGGGAAAGACACGGTCTTTTCGTGTCTCTGCGTTCCATCAACGACTGTTTCGAGAATTTGCTGTGAACGAGGGACGTTCTTAGAGTATCCCTTTGGAACTCGGTAATTCAAAGTGATAAATGTCCCGCCTGATGGCCATACGGATGGAACGTGCCAAGGCCTTGAAGATACCTTCTATCTTATGGTGTTCGTTTTGTCCTTCAGCCCGGATGTTCAGGTTCATTCTGGCAGCATCACTCAACGATTTGAAGAAGTGCAGGAACATTTCGGTTGGCATTTCTCCAATCCGTTCCCGTCGGAACTCCGCATTCCACACCAACCAGGGACGGCCACCGAAATCAAGGCAGACCTGGCAAAGGCAGTCGTCCATTGTCAGTGCATAGCCGTAGCGTTCGATGCCCCGTTTGTTACCCAATGCCTGGTACAAACATTCTCCCAATGCAAGGGCAGTATCTTCTATGGTGTGATGTTCGTCCACCTGCAAATCGCCTTTGACATGGATGGACAGGTCAATACCTCCATGTTTCCCTATCTGTTCCAGCATGTGGTCGAAGAATCCCAGTCCTGTGTGAATGTCGCACAATCCGTTTCCGTCAAGGTTGATTGCCACGTGGATGTCGGTTTCGTGTGTCTGCCTGTGTACGGTTGCTTTGCGTTCTCCGGCGAATAAGAATTCTGCAATCTTGTCCCAGTCTTTGGTGACCAGTGCACAAACGGCTTCCAACCCGTCGCACGAGGCTGTCCCTCCTTGCGATACAGGTTTGAGCAGGGCTGCGTTGTCTTGTAGCAGGATGGCTTTGCATCCCAGGTTCTTGGCCAGTTCCACGTCCGTAGCCCGGTCGCCAATGACGAAACTGTTGGCCAGGTCATATTCCGGATTGTTCAAGTATCGGGTCAGCATACCGGTACGCGGCTTGCGGGTGTCGGCATTGTCTTCGGGCAGACTGCGGTCTATGCATACTTTGTCGAAAGTGATTCCTTCACCGGCCAATGTCTGCATGATGAATTGATGAACCGGCCAGAAGGTTTCTTCCGGAAAAGAGGCTGTGCCCAATCCGTCCTGGTTGGTGACCATGACAAATTCAAAGTCCAGTTTCTCCCGGATGAAACTTAAGTTGCGAATGACTTTGGGAACAAACTCCAGTTTCTCGAAAGCATCCAACTGGAAATCGAGGGGAGGCTCAACGACCAATGTCCCGTCGCGATCGATAAACAAGACTTTCTTCATAAGGGCCTGTCCTCCTTCGACCATTTGTTCAGTGCATCCAGCAAAGAATCATTTTCGGATGGTGTTCCAACCGTGATTCGCAAGCAGTTTCCGCAAAGAGATACCGTGTTCCGGTTGCGCACAATAATGCCTTTTCCCACCAGGTAATGATAGATTCTTACGGCATCTGTCATGCGGGCAAGGAAGAAATTGGCATCCGACGGAAACACTTGGATCGTACAAGGAAGTTGGATGAAGGCTGCTTCGACCCTTTTCCGTTCTTCTCTCAGGGTCTTTACCCACTTGTCTATTTCGTAATACCGGTGAAGCATCTCCACGGCTTGTTTTTGGGTCAGCCGGTTTATGTTGTAGGGATATTTGATTTTGTTGAAGAGAGTGATGATCTCTGCGGAGGCAAATGCCATGCCTAAGCGAATGCCGGCACATCCCCATGCCTTGGAGAATGTTTGGAGTATAATCAGGTTGGGATGCCGGTCCAGTTCGGTTAAGAAAGATGGGGCTTCGGAGAAATCATTGTATGCTTCATCCAATATGACTAACCCGTCGAATGTTTGCAAGAGTTTCCTGATTTCGTTTCTGTCCAAATCATTCCCCGTAGGATTGTTGGGAGAACATAAAAAGATGAGTTTTGTGTTTTTGTCGGTGGCAGCCAACAGCTTGTCGGTTGAAAACTGGAAATTCTCGTCCAACAACACCTTGCGGTATTCGACATCGTTCACTTCTGCACAGACTTGGTACATGCCATAGGTAGGGTCTATGGCTACGACATTGTCCATACGTGGCTCACAGAAAGTGCGGAATGCAAGGTCGATGGCCTCATCGCTTCCGTTGCCCAGGAATATGCGATCGGGGGCAATCCCCTTTATTTTGGACAGTCCGTTTTTTACTTCCCATTGCAACGGATCCGGATAGCGATTATACGGATTGTTATACGGATTTTCATTGGCATCCAGAAATACAGAGGCTGCGGCTCCTTTGTACTCATCGCGTGCGGACGAGTAGGGTTTTAAATGCCGGATGTTGGGGCGGGTCAGTTCTTCTAATGTTCTCATGAGATAAATTAAGTTACGGTGTGAGGGTAGTACGTTAATTCCCTTGTGACAAATGCTTCAAGCGTATGCTGATGGCGTTCTTGTGGGCATCCAGTTGTTCATTGGCAGCCATTGTTTCGATGGCAGGGCCTATGTGGCGGATGCCTGCGGGCGTGATTTCCTGGAAAGTGATTTTCCGGATGAAGCTGTCAAGGCTGACCCCGCTATATGCCTTGGCATATCCGTTGGTGGGCAACGTGTGGTTGGTGCCCGAAGCGTAGTCGCCTGCACTTTCCGGAGAAAGATGTCCCAAAAATACCGACCCGGCGTTGACGATGCGCGAGGCTACCGATCTATGGTCGGCAGTTTCAATAATCAAATGCTCCGGGGCGTAGGCATTGGTCAGTTCGATGGCCTCGTCCATGCTGTTCACTACTATCAGTTTGCTGTTCTCCAGCGATTTCCGGGCAATCTCCTTGCGGGGCAGGTTGGCCAGTTGCTGCTCCACTTCTTTTTTAACGGCTTGTTGCAGTGCGGCAGAAGTCGTAATCAGGAGGACTTGGCTGTCTGTGCCGTGCTCGGCCTGGCTGAGCAGATCGGCCGCGACAAAAGCCGGATGAGCCGTTTCGTCTGCCAATACTTCCACCTCCGAAGGGCCTGCCGGCATATCGATGGCAACATCGCGCAAACTGACAAATTGTTTGGCTGCCGTTACGTATTGATTGCCCGGTCCGAAAATCTTGTATACCTTTGGAATGCTTTCCGTCCCATAGGTCATGGCTGCAATGGCTTGTATGCCTCCGGCCTTGAACAAATGGCTGACACCGGCCACTTTGGCCGCATACAATACGGCAGGATGAACTTTCCCGTTTCTGCCCGGAGGGGTACAAAGCACGATGGTCGGGCAACCGGCAATCCTGGCCGGTGTGGCCAACATCAATACGGTAGAAAACAAGGGGGCAGTGCCTCCCGGAATGTAAAGGCCCACTTTCTCTATGGGGACAGCCTTTTGCCAGCAGGTGACACCGGGACTTGTTTCCACCTCTTTCTTCTCAAAGCGTTGGGCTGCGTGGAAAGTTTCGATATTCTGTTTGGCCAGATGGATGGCTGCTTTCAGATTCTCGTCAATCAGGTTGTCGGCTTCTGCCAGTTCCGCATCCGTCACGGCCAGTGTGTCCAGCTGCACTTTGTCGAATTGTGCTTCGTATCTCAAAACGGCGCGGTCACCCTGTTCTTTCACTTCTTCGATGACCTTTCGGACGGTTTCAAAAAGCCGCTCTGTTTCCATTGCGGGGCGTTGCAGCAACATTGGCCATTGCGATTTATCGGGATTGTTTATAAGTATCATAGCAGTTGATATTGTGTTGTTCAAGAAGTCAGACAATCATTTTCTCAATGGGAAGCACCAGGATGCCTTCCGCTCCCAGCTTCTTCAGTTTGCCGATGATTTCCCAGAAACATTTCTCATCCAGGACAGTGTGTACCGAGCACCAGTCCTCTTGTGCCAGCGGCATCACCGTCGGGCTTTTCATGCCCGGAAGGATGGAAACGATTTCCTCCACCTTGTTCCTGGGTGCGTTCATCAGGATGTACTTTTTGTCTTCCGCCGTCTTCACTGCGTCCATGCGGAAAAGCAGTTCTTTCAGGATGGTTTGTTTTTCGGGGCAAAGCTGTTTGTTGCCAATCAGCAGGGCTTCCGATTGCATCACCACTTCCACTTCTTTCAGACGGTTGCTTATGAGTGTAGAGCCGGAGCTCACAATGTCAAAGATGGCATCCGCCAGTCCGATGCCCGGCGAGACTTCCACCGAGCCGGTGATGACATGTATTTCTGCCTGCACCCCTTGTGCCTGTAGGTAGCGGGAAAGGATGCCCGGATAGGATGTGGCTATTTTTTTCCCTTCAAACCATTTGATACCGGTGTATTCCAAGTCCTTGGGGATGGCCAATGAGAGTCGGCAGCGGCTGAAGCCGAGTCGTTTGATGATGGCTGCATCTTCTTGTTTTTCCTGGAACTCGTTCTCGCCTACGATGCCGATGTCGGCTACGCCGGTGGCTACGGTTTGTGGGATGTCGTCATCGCGCAGGAATAGCACCTCGATTGGAAAGTTGGTCGATTGCACCAACAGGGTACGTTTGGTTGCATTCAGTTTAATATCCGCTTCTTCCAGAAAGGACATTGTCTCGTCATAAAGGCGACCTTTGGTCTGTACTGCAATTCTTAGTAACATGGTTCTTTTATCTGATTAATGGCTTATTCTTTATATAAGAACAAACGAGGCTCACCGCATTTCCATTTGGCAAGCCTCGTTTTAGTCTATGCATTCTTGTGATACCACACACATGCGCCCCATCAGCCCACCGAAACAGATTCGTCGGGATGGTGATGATGGTATGTGGCATTTGTTTTCATTCTCTTTGCTGTTTTTAATCGCGGCAAAAGTAAAGTATATCCTCGAAATAACCAAACGATTGCAGCAAAAACTTTTAGAGCATGTCAAACGGCAAGTGCCCTTTGAGGCCGTATGCGCTGATTTAGTTCTCCCAACGGGTCTTCTCTCGTTTATTTGTATTATATTTGCGCCCTGAAATAACATTGCAATATTAACGAACGATAAAAGAACTATGTTGAAATCTATTTTGGCTATTTCCGGCAAACCGGGATTATACAAGCTCATTTCACGGGGCAAAAACATGCTGATAGTGGAATCGCTGGTCGACAAAAAACGCTTTCCTGCCTATGGGAGCGAGAAGATGGTTTCGTTGGGCGACATAGCCATGTACACCGATGCCGAAGACATCCCGTTGCGCAAGGTGCTGATGGCCATGTATGCCAGGGAGAATGGCGGTAAAGCCGCGATAGACCTTAAGAAAGCCTCTTCTTCCGAACTCTTTGCCTATTTGGGCGAAGTGCTCCCTTCATACGACCGCGACCGGGTGCGTGTGTCTGACGTCCGCAAGCTGATTGCATGGTACAATATCCTGGTATCGTGTGGCATGACAGACTTCGAAGAGAAGGAAGAAGGCGAAAACCAGGAAGAAGCAAAGGACGGCCAGCAATAGTAACCGTGTGACCCATCGGTCGGGGAACGCCGCGCGGCAAGGGACCGATACCCATTCCCGGCGGGCGTACCCCTCCGAAATCCGTGTGCATTTGGGCAAGGTTGCCTCTATTTGCACCGGCTTTTTTTGAGAACCGTGTATTCCAGAACACCACGTAAAAAACAGGAACAATGAAGCAAAAAGTATCTGTACCTTTCATGCTGCTGGGCATCCTCTTCAATGTCTGCCTCATTGCAGCCAATCTCCTTGAAACCAAACTCATACAGCTTGGGAACATCACTGTCACAGCCGGCTTGCTGGTTTTTCCCGTATCTTACATCATCAACGACTGCATTGCCGAAGTGTGGGGCTTCCGCAAAGTGCGGTTAATCATTTGGACCGGTTTCGCCATGAATTTCTTTGTGGTGTTGCTCGGACTGATTGCCGTGGCACTGCCCGCAGCGCCTTTCTGGGAAGGCGAGGCCCACTTCAATTTCGTGTTTAGCATGGCACCGCGCATCGTGGTGGCCAGCCTGCTGGCGTTTCTTGCCGGCTCGTTTCTGAACGCCTACGTCATGAGCAGGATGAAGCTGGCCAGCGGCGGGAAGCATTTCTCCTCCCGTGCCATTCTGTCCACACTGGCGGGTGAGACGGCCGACTCGCTGCTGTTCTTCCCCATTGCGTTTAGTGGGTTGATAGGTTGGCGGGAATTGTTGCAGATGATGGCGGTGCAGATTGTGCTGAAGTCGTTGTACGAGGTGGTTGTGCTGCCTCTCACCATCCGTGTGGTCAAGGTTGTCAAGCGGATAGACGGAAGCGATGTCTACGACCAAGGAATCTCTTACAATATTTTAAACATCAAAGATATTTAGAACAATGATGAACCAGGATGCAGCTTTGGTCGTGTTCAGCGGAGGGCAGGATTCGACCACGTGCCTGTTTTGGGCCAAACGAAAATTCAAGAAAGTGTATGCCCTGAGCTTCCGCTACGGGCAGAAGCACCGGAAGGAAGTGGAACTGGCGCAGCAGATTGCGCAAAAGGCCGGTGTGGAACACGATGTGCTGGATGTGCCGCTCATCGGTCTGTTGGGACACAATGCGCTGACCGACGATGCAATACCGATGGACGAAGCCATCCCTACCGGAGAGGTCTGCCCGAACACCTTTGTGCCTGGGCGCAACCTCTTCTTTCTCAGCATCGCGGCAGTGTATGCCCGGGAGCGGGGCATACGTCAGCTGGTGACGGGTGTCTCGCAAACCGACTTCAGCGGCTATCCCGACTGCCGCGACTCGTTCATCAAGTCGCTGAACGTCACGTTGAACCTGGCATTGGACGACCAGTTCGTCATCCACACCCCGCTGATGTGGGTCGACAAGGCTGCCACGTGGGCATTGGCCGACGAGTTGGGTGTGCTCGACCTGGTGCGTCACGAAACCCTGACGTGTTACAACGGCATTCCGGGCGACGGATGCGGCCATTGCCCGGCCTGCAAGTTGCGCCGGGAAGGGCTGGAGAAGTATCTCGCAACAAAGCATGAGGACTGAAGCATGGAAGATGAAGCATTGCAAGCCCGTTTGAAACTCTTGGGCCGGAAGGTGGAATACCGCCAGGACTATGCGCCGGAAGTGCTGGAAACCTTCGACAACAAGCATCCGGAGAACGACTATTGGGTGCGTTTCAACTGCCCCGAGTTTACCAGCCTTTGTCCCGTCACCGGGCAGCCGGACTTTGCCGAGATACGCATCGGCTACATCCCCGACGTGAAGATGGTGGAAAGCAAAAGCCTGAAACTCTACCTGTTCAGCTTCCGGAATCACGGGGCTTTCCACGAAGACTGCGTGAATATCATCCTGAAAGACCTTGTCCGCCTGATGGATCCCAAGTACATCGAAGTGACGGGATTCTTTACGCCGCGTGGCGGCATATCCATCTATCCGTATGCCAACTACGGCCGTCCCGGCACGAAGTACGAGCAACTGGCCGAGCAACGGCTGATGCAGCGGGAGTGAACATCAGTATCTTAAAAGAAATATAGCGAAACCCCGTCCATGCCATTCCCGGCGGGGTTGTGAGGAAGCCTGTACCCCCTTTGTCAGACACAGGTACGGAGCGTGCTGGACACAGGTATGGAGCGTGTTGGATACAGGTACGGAGCACGCTGGATACAGGTGTGGAATACGCTCCGTACAGGTGTCTGGGAAACGGGGTGTAGGCTCTTGGTTTACAGCCCTCTGTTCCGCTTTCTCTCCGCTGTGTTGTTGCAGGGGCGGAGGCGGCAGTCTGAAGCAGAGGTCGGGAATAGGGGGCTAAATTCCTGTCTGAAAAGTTTCAGCCTGTCATGGAAAAGCCTTACCTTTGCCAATCATATTCACATATAGGTTATGCCATTAAATTTACCCGATAAACTTCCGGCCATAGAACTGCTGAAGGAAGAGAACATCTTTGTAATCGACCACACGCGCGCCACGGGGCAAGACATCCGCCCCCTGCGGATTGTCATCCTCAACCTGATGCCCCTGAAGATAACGACCGAGACCGACCTGGTGCGCCTGCTTTCCAACACGCCCTTGCAGGTGGAGATTCAGTTCATGAAAATCAAGAGCCATACTTCGAAGAATACGCCCATCGAACACATGAAGGCTTTCTACACCGATTTCGAGCAGATGCGCGACGGGAAGTTCGACGGCATGATTATCACCGGGGCTCCCGTGGAGCAGATGGACTTTGAGGAGGTGACGTACTGGGGCGAGATTCGGGAGATTTTCGACTGGGCACGCACCCACGTGACCTCCACGCTCTACATCTGTTGGGCGGCGCAGGCCGGCCTGTATCATCATTACGGTGTGCCCAAGTATCCGCTGGAGAAGAAAATGTTCGGCATATTCAAGCACCGCGCCCTGCTGCCGCTTCACCCCATCTTCCGGGGATTTGACGACATCTTCTATGTGCCCCACAGCCGGCATACGGAGGTGCGGCGGGAAGACATCCTGCGGGTGCCGGAACTGACGTTGCTCTCCGAGTCGGACGAGGCCGGCATCTACCTGGTGATGGCACGCGGCGGGCGCGAGTTTTTCGTGACGGGTCATTCGGAATATTCCCCCCTGACGCTGGATGCCGAGTATCGGCGCGACTTGTCCAAGGGATTGCCCATCGGGATGCCCCGGAACTACTACGTGGACGACAACCCCGACCGGGGTGTGCTGGTGCGCTGGCGGGCCCACGCCAACCTCCTGTTCTCAAACTGGCTGAACTACTTCGTCTATCAGGAAACACCGTATAACATCGACGAAATCAGGTAACGCGGACGGATGGGTGAGATGAAGCGTCCGAAAAGGATAGAACTGCTGGCTCCGGCCAGGAACCTGGAGTGCGGGCTGGAAGCCGTGCGCCACGGGGCGGATGCCGTGTACATCGGTGCCCCCATGTTCGGCGCACGGGCGGCGGCTGTCAACCCGTTGGCCGACATTGCCGCGCTGGTGGCCTACGCCCACCTGTTCCGTGTCCGCATCTACGTCACGGTCAATACGATACTGAAGGAAGAGGAGCTGCCCGAAACGGAAAAGATGATTTGGGACTTGTACCGCATCGGGGTGGATGCCCTGATTGTGCAGGACATGGGCATCACGCAACTGGACCTGCCGCCCATTCCCCTTCATGCCAGCACGCAGGCGGACAACCGCACACCGGAGAAGGTGCGTTTCCTGGCCGATGCCGGTTTCAGGCAGGTGGTGCTGGCACGCGAACTGTCCTTGCGCGAGATTGCCCGCATCCACGAGGCTTGTCCGGACGTTCCTTTGGAAGTGTTTGTGCACGGTGCCCTCTGCGTGAGCTACAGCGGGCAGTGCTATGCCAGCCAGGCCTGCTTCGGACGCAGCGCCAACCGTGGGGTATGCGCCCAGTTCTGCCGTTTGCCGTTCACGTTGGAGGATGCGGACGGGCGGCAGATCGTTCGCGGGAAGCATCTGCTCTCGCTCAAGGACCTCAACCGCATGGACGACCTGGAAGCCCTGCTGGATGCCGGTGCGGCTTCGTTGAAGATAGAAGGCAGGCTGAAAGACGTGTCCTATGTGAAGAACGTGACCGCTGCCTACCGCCAACGGCTGGATGCCCTCTTTGCCCGGCGCAGGGAGTATGTGCGTGCCTCGTCGGGCACGTGCCGGTTTTCCTTCACGCCCTGCCTGGAGAAGAGCTTCAGCCGTGGCTTCACCCGCTATTTCCTGCGGGAGCGGGAGCGCGATGTGGCTTCGTTCGATACCCCCAAGTCGATGGGAGAGGAGATGGGCACCCTGAAGGAACAGCGCAGAGACTGCCTGATCGTGGCGGGGGTGAAGCCCTTCCACAACGGCGACGGTGCCTGCTTCACCGACGGACAGGGACACTTGCAGGGCTTCCGCATCAACCGGGTGGAGGGCAACAGGCTCTATCCCGCCGGTGAGGTGCCGCGCATCCCGCCCCGCGCCCGCATCTTCCGCAATTACGATCATGAGTTTGAACGCCTGCTGGCAGGGAAATCTGCCGAACGGAAACTCGCCATCCGCTGGGAACTGGCAGACACCTCCTTCGGCTTTGCCCTGACGGCTTGCGACGAAGATGCCAACCGCGTGACCTGCGTCTTTCCGTACCCCAAGACCCCGGCACGTTCCGCACAGACCGACAGCTGGTGCCGGCAGTTGGGCAAGTTGGGCAATACGCCTTTCGAACTGCGGGATGCGGGCGACATCGTTTTCCACCTCACGGGCGACTGGTTCGTGCCCGCCTCGGTGATGGCCGGTTGGAGGCGGCAGGCGATCGACCGGCTGACGGCTGCCCGCCGCATGACTTTCCGGCGTGAGACGGCGGTGTGGAAGCCTACGCGCCATGCCTACTCGGAGGCAAGGCTGACCTACCTGGGCAATGTGATGAACCCGGCTGCCCGCCGTTTCTACCGGGAGCACGGAGTGGGCGACATTGCCCCGGCTTTCGAACTGCAACCGGTGCCGGGAGCCGTGCTGATGTTTTGCAGGCATTGCCTGCGCTACAGCATGGGCTGGTGCCCGAAGCACCGGCAGGGACGTTCGCCCTACCGCGAACCCTACCGCCTGGTGGGAGCCGACGGGAGGCGTTTCCGGCTGGACTTCGACTGCAAGCAATGTGTGATGAAAGTCGTGGAGGAGGAGTAGGACATGAGGACGAAACTGCTGCTGTTTGCCTGCCTGTGGCTGTTGCCCTTGCTTGTGTCGTGCCACTACCGCTTCCCCGCCTTGGACGACGGGGAGACGAACGGGCACACCCGCGACTCGCTGGCCTACCTGTACGATCGGCACTACACCTGGGATGCCAACCTTGAGGTGCGGGCCGATTCCGTCGATCTGGCCGACCTGCCGGTCAAGGACGTTTACAGCCGCCTGTACCGGGGCGACCGTGTGGTGGTGGCCGAGTTTGCCGTGCATCCGGCCGACACGGTAGATACACTGTGGGTGAAGCTGGCCCACTCGCAGGAGGTGCAGGGATGGATTCGCGAGTGCGAGATGAAGCAGGCGTTCGTGCCGGTGGACAGCATTTCGCAGTTCATCTACTTCTTCAGCAACACCCATGCGGCCTATTTCGCGGTAGTCATCGCCCTGTTTGTGGCGGTGTGGCTGCTGCACGTCCTGCGCAAGCGGAGGCTGCGCACCGTGTTCATCGACGACATTGACAGTGCCTACCCCCTGCTGCTGTGCCTGCTGCTGGCTTTCTGCGCCACGCTGTACGAGTCGATGCAGGTGTTCGTGCCCGACACGTGGGAGCACTTCTATTTCAATCCCACTCTCTCACCCTTCCGGGTGCCGTTGGTGCTGTCGGTTTTCCTGGGTAGCATCTGGCTGTTCCTGGTCGTGCTGTTGGCCGTGCTCGACGTGGTGTTCAGGCAGCTTCCGCCGGGCGAGGCGGTGCTCTACCTGCTGGGGCTGGCCGCCTGCTGCATCTTCTGCTACGTCTTTTTCATCCTCACCACGCACATCTGCGTGGGCTATCTCTTCCTGCTTGTCTTCTGCGTGGTGTTTGTGCGGAAGGTGCGATCCTCGCTCCGCGCCACCCGCTATTGTTGTGGGCAGTGCGGGCAGAAGCTGCGTGCCAGGGGCATCTGCCCGCACTGCGGCGCGGTCAACGAATGAGGCGCATCAGAACCTGCACCTCAGTTCTATTCCCGCCCGGATGGGGTCTCCCTTTTGTGCAAACCCGTTGCTCAGGCTTTCGAAGTAGAAGGTGGTGTAGTCCTTGTCCAGCAGGTTCTGCACCCAGAAGTCTATCTGTCCGTTTCCCTTGCACAGGCTGAGGCGGGCGTTGAGTGTGCCGTAGAAAGGCTGCGAGACGCTGTTGTCTTCTGTCCAGTAGATGCGTCCGGCGGCGCGGTAGGAGGCATCGAGCGAGATGCGGTCCAGCAGGGCCGTGCGGCGCAGCACGAACGTGTATTGCCCGCCCACGTTCAGCGTATGCTTGGGCACGAAGGGCACGTATTTCCCGCTGTAGTCCGCCTCTCCGTCGTCGTACTCCTTGAAGGTGGCGTGTGTGTATCCGTAGGCGGCATTCAGCAGCAGGTGGCTGGTGGGCACGGCACGCACGGCCAGTTCGGCCCCGTAGCTCCGGCTCTTGCCCGCGTTGACGGTGACACGTCCCAGCCCGTTCTCCGAGAAGCGGGCCACCTGCTGGTCGTGCGTGTCCATGTAGAAGGCAGCCACGTCGGCCTGCATCCTTCCGCCCATCAGGTTGAAGTGCGCCCCGGCCTCGTAGTTCCAGGTGTATTCCGGCTTGTAGCTGGCGGCCTCGCGCACGTCGGGCAGTTCGCCTTTTATTCCCATCTCCTTAATCATGGTCTCGGCCATACTGGACTGCTCGCCGATGGCATCTATCATTGAGTTCCTCAGCAGGCCGGTGATGAGGTCGGAGAACATCTGCACGTTGTATCCGCCCGACCGGTATCCGCGTGTGGCGGTGAGGTAGACGTTGTGGCGGTTGCCCCACTCATATTGCAGGGCGAACTTGGGCAACAGCTGCACGTAGTCGGTCGATTCCTTCCCGACGTAGGCCGCGTTGGCAATGAGTGATGGGTAGGAGAGATTGTAGTTTCCTATGCTGATGCTGAAGTCGAAGTCCGTGGGGTCGGCGGCAGAGTTGTAGTCCATCTGTATCTTCTCGTAGTCCAGCCGCAGCCCCACGGTGAGCGAGAGTCCTTCCGTCAGCAGGTCGTTGAAGGTGGACTGGTGGAAGAGGGCGGCGCTCAGCGTGGGCGTGTCGAAGCTGCCTCCCACGTACAGGCTCTCGTTGTTGATGCTCAGTTGCATCGACGGCGTTGTGATGTCGGCGAACGCGCTGTTGGCATTCTCCTCGATGACGCTCTCGATGCCCTGCCGGTGGAATGTCACCGGGCTTTCGGTGTGCAGTTGCTGGTAGAAGCCGAATACCCCCGTGGCCCACTGCCAGCGGCGGCCGGGCTTCGACTTGAGGGTCAGTTCCTCGGAGACGGTGTTTATCCGCTGCTTCTGTGTGAGGTTGAAGATGGACTGGGGCGTGAGGTCGTTGTCCATGAACATCCGGTCCTTGAGGAACTGGTAACCCGTCACGGAACTCAGCGTGAAGTTCCTTGCCTGGTACTCCAGGTTCAGCCCCGCGTTCAGCAGGTTGCGGTAGTAGCTGCTGCCCTCGTCGTTGCAGACGGTGCCGATGTAGGGTGCCAGTTCTTCCAGTTGCGCGGAGGCATCCACGGCCCCCATGTAGGCGTAGGGGTAGCCGCGCTGGTCGCTGTACTCGTAGCTGATGGTGAAGTCCGCCTTCCAGTTCTGTGCGGGGAGCCAGATGCCCCTGATGCGTCCGCCCCCCATCCGGCTCTTGTCCGCCCGTTCGTCGCGGGTCACGTTGCGGAAGAAGCCCCCGTCGTAGTCGTAAAACCCGCCCGCAGAGAAGGCAAACCGCTCCGAGATGCGGTGGTAGTGCGTCAGCGATCCGTGGTAGGCATTGTGCGTGGCCGCGCCCAGGCGGAGGTCGGTGCCCTGGTAGCTGAAAGGCGACTTGGTGTGCACCCTGATGAGGCCGCCCATCGCGTTGCGCCCGTACAGCGTGCTCTGCGGGCCGCGCAGCACGTCGATGCTTTCCACGTCGGCATAGCTGAAGTCGAAGGCCGACTTGTCGATGTAGGGAACGTTGTCCACATACAGCCCCACCGCAGGCGTGTTGGTGCGCGAGCCGATGCCACGGATGTAGACCGCCGAGGTCAGCCGCGTGCCATAGTCGGGGATGAAGAGGTTGGGCACCACGGCGGTCAGCCCCTTGATGGAGGCGATTTGTGCCCGCTGCATGTCCTCCTGCGCCAGGAGGGTGGCGGAGACGGGCAGTTCGCGCAGCATCCTGTTCTCCTTGGGCGAGGAGACAATTTCGATTTCTTCGATGTTCACCACCCGCAGCGTGTCGGCATCCTTGGCAGACAGGCCGGTGGCGGCCGCCCCCAGCAGGGCGAGCAGGGCAATGGTCTTCTGTTTGTTCATTATCTGTGTATGGTTTTGTTTCGTTCTTTACGGCGTGCAAAGTAACGCAAAAGCAGCCGCCCCGTCAATCCTCATTTATGAGGAGACGGAGGGCGGAAGCCGGGGATGCCGTGCGGGGGACGGACGGCGGATGTTCTGCCAACCGCAGAGAATAGTCGATAAATCGGCAATATTGTCCGATAGTTCCCCGGTTGCTTGCAGTATTGGAATATATGGCATACATTTGCCCCGCAATTAAGATAAACAGTTTAGTCCTTTATGTACAGATTATGCGTGATAATGCTATTTTTTGTTGGTGCAGTATGCGCCAACGCAGAGAATGTGGAAGGCGTGCAGCCTGTCCGGAGTCCTGCAAGTGACCTCTGGCTGGCTGCCGGAAAACGCGGCTTTCCCACCAATTACAGGAAATCTGTCTATTGGAAAAGGCACAAGGTGTTGAAAGCCTGTGCTTGGACAAGCGTCTGTGCAGGTCCGGTTTTGATGTATGTTGGCTTGGGATGGGGAATTGGCTCTCTTTATAGTAGCTCAATGAAAGAGAGTGGAGGTAGGGTGATGATGGGAACCGGCGTGGCTTTGGTCGTTGCCTCCGTCCCCATGTTTGTCTGTTCGCGGATAAACCGGAAGAAGGCTCTTCGCCTGTCGGCAGGTATGAGCAATGTTCAGGAATCGTTGCCTTGCGGCAGTGTCAGTTCATTGCCTGCCGTCGGTGTCAGGCTTAGTTTTTAGGCTTCCGGTCTGATATTCTTTATACATTA
>CAYPUJ010000026.1:0-23574 GCA_964413805.1 uncultured Bacteroides sp.
AGAAATCAGAAACCACTACAACGAACTGGCTGTCACACTCACCCAAAAGGAGCAGGACCGCCACATCGTAATCCGCTTCCGCCTCTTCGACGACGGACTGGGCTTCCGCTACGAGTTCCCTTTGCAGGAGAACCTGAACTATTTCGTCATCAAAGAAGAGCACACGCAATTCGCCATGACAGGCGACCACACGGCCTTCTGGATTCCGGGGGATTACGACACACAGGAATACGACTACACGGAGTCCAAACTGTCTGAAATACGCGGACTGATGGACGAAGCCATCACGCCCAACTCTTCGCAGACACCTTTCTCTCCCACCGGCGTACAGACAGCCTTGCAGATGAAGACCGCAGACGGCCTGTACATCAACCTGCACGAAGCCGCGCTGGTGGACTACTCCTGTATGCACCTGAACCTGGACGACAAGAACTTCATCTTTGAGTCCTGGCTGACCCCCGATGCCGTGGGAGACAAAGGCTACCTGCAGGCTCCCTGCACCTCGCCCTGGCGCACCGTCATCGTGAGCGACGACGCACGCGACATCCTTGCCTCCCGCATCACACTGAACCTGAACGAACCTTGTGCATACGAGGACGTATCGTGGATTAAACCGGTAAAGTATGTGGGCGTATGGTGGGAACTGATTGCCGGAAGGAACACATGGGCCTATACCGACGATCTCCTCTCTGTCAGGCTGGGCGAAACAGACTACAGCAAGACCACTCCCAACGGCAAGCACGGTGCCAACAACGCGAACGTAAAGAAATACATCGACTTTGCTGCGGAACACGGGTTTGACCAGGTGCTGGTGGAAGGCTGGAACGAAGGCTGGGAAGACTGGTTCGGCAAGTCGAAGGACGATGTGTTCGATTTCGTGACGCCCTATCCGGACTTCGACGTGAAGATGCTGAACGAATATGCCCAAAGCAAGGGCGTGCGCCTGATGATGCACCACGAAACCTCCGCCTCGGTGCGCAACTACGAGCGCCACATGGATGCGGCCTACAGGTTCATGGCCGACAATGGCTATAATGCGGTGAAGAGCGGCTATGTGGGCAACATCATCCCGCGCGGCGAGCACCATTACGGCCAGTGGATGAACAACCACTACCTGTATGCTGTGAAGAAGGCAGCCGAATACAGAATCTGTGTCAATGCACACGAAGCTGTACGCCCCACCGGCCTCTGCCGCACCTATCCCAACCTGATCGGGAACGAATCGGCACGCGGCACCGAATACGAAGCGTTCGGCGGAAGCAAGCCTTTCCACACCACCCTGCTCCCGTTCAACCGCCTCATCGGCGGACCGATGGATTACACACCGGGCATATTCGACATCAGGCTGGACTTCATGGGCGACCTGCCCCACGGACAGGTACAGACCACCTTGTGCAAGCAACTGGCACTCTACGTCACACTCTACAGCCCCTTGCAAATGGCTGCGGATGTGGTGGACAACTACGAAGACCACATGGATGCCTTCCAGTTCATCAAAGACGTGGCCGTGGATTGGGATGAAAGCCGGTATATCGAAGCCGAACCGGGAGACTACATCACCATCGCCCGCAAGGCCAAAGGCACAGACAACTGGTTTGTAGGCGGCATCACGGACGAAAATGCACGCACGTCCACTTTCACGCTCGACTTCCTCGATGAAGGCAAGAAGTATGTGGCCACTCTGTATGCCGACGGACAGGATGCGGACTATAAGGACAATCCGACTTCCTACCAGATCAAAAAAGGCATCGTAACGAGCAAGACGAAAATGAACATCAGGGAAGCCCGCAGCGGCGGATTTGCATTGAGCCTGATAGAGGCCACGCCCGAAAACAGCAAAGGCATCAGGAAGTGGCGGTAAAGGTACACCACCATCCTGAACAAAATGAAGCATCTCCTGCCATCGGAACCTACCCGAGGCGGGAGATGTTTCGTTGCACCCGGCATGACCGGCTGATGAACTTCATTTTGCCGGTCATCACTGAACAAGGTAACGGATAAAGTATTAACTTTGCTGGCACAGTTTATTTCTTAAACTTTGATTGGATACTTATCCGACTTTATCCGGGCCTTAAATGGAGAGATGATATGGACTTTATTCTGATAGCCGTGGGCATTCTTTGCCTGTTTCTGGGGCTGGCGGGCTGCATACTGCCGATGCTGCCGGGGCCTCCTTTGTCGTATGCGGCTCTGCTGCTGCTTCATGCGACCGACCGTGTGCAGTTCTCTGCCGTGCAGCTCCTGGCGTGGCTGCTGGTGGTTGTGGCGGTACAGGTGTTCGACTATTTCCTGCCCATGCTGGGCAGCAAGTATAGCGGTGGCAGCCGTTGGGGCACGTGCGGTTGCCTGATAGGAACGGTGGTGGGGCTGTTTTTCATGCCTTGGGGCATCGTCGCCGGCCCTTTCCTGGGTGCCTTTGCAGGCGAGTTGTTGGGCGGTCGCGAGACGGCGCAGGCCTTCAGGTCGGGCATAGGTTCCCTGCTGGGTTTCGTGTTCGGCACGATGCTGAAGTGCGTGGTGTGCGGCTATTTCTGCTGGCATTTTGTGTCAGCCTTGCTGTAACCGGGTGAGAATAAATGCTAATCTTCTGCAAAGAGCAGAGAAAAACGGTTTCATTTCAAGATAAACAGCTAACTTTGCAGTCGGGTGAAGAAAGGCATTTGGGACAGGTCTGGCAGCGGAGAGGGGTAGACAAATGCGGTTTGGGAGTTATTAACAAAAAGGCCGACTTATCAACCGTTTTTGCAATCTTTCCTTTTTTTTGTAGGCGCAAAGCGGAATTATCGCTTAACTTCGCTGCCGATAAATAAGAAAAGTATGGGAAAAATAATTGCTTTAGCAAACCAGAAAGGGGGTGTGGGAAAAACGACGACCACCATCAATCTTGCGGCGTCGTTGGCCACGCTCGAAAAGAAAGTGCTTGTGGTGGATGCCGATCCGCAGGCAAATGCCTCTTCCGGATTGGGTGTTGACATCAAGCAGGCTGCATGTACTATCTATGAGTGTATCATCAATCGTGCCGATGTGCGTGAAGCAATACATGACACCGAGATTGAGACGTTGAAAGTGATTTCCTCCCACATCAATCTGGTTGGTGCAGAAATAGAGATGCTCAACCTGAAGAACCGCGAAAAAGTCCTGAAAGAGGTGCTTGCACCGTTGAAGGAGGAATTCGACTATATTTTGATTGACTGTTCGCCTTCGTTGGGGCTGATTACGGTCAATGCCTTGACGGCTGCCGATTCGGTCATCATTCCGGTACAAGCCGAATATTTTGCATTGGAAGGCATCAGCAAGCTGCTGAACACCATAAAGATTATCAAGTCGAAGCTGAACCCGAAACTGGAGATCGAAGGCTTCCTGCTGACAATGTACGACTCGCGTTTGCGGCAGGCCAATCAGATTTATGACGAGGTGAAGCGCCATTTCCAGGAACTTGTGTTCAACACGGTGATACAGCGCAACGTGAAGTTGAGTGAGGCACCCAGTTACGGTCTCCCCACCATCCTGTACGATGCGGACTCCACGGGTGCCAGGAACCACATCGCCCTGGCTAAAGAGCTGATAAGCCGGAACGGATGAATCCGGGTGGGGAATATGTTAAACGGAAAGAAAACTGATGGCACAAAAAAGAAACGCATTAGGACGGGGGCTTGATGCCCTGCTTTCGATGGACGAGGTGCAGACGGAAGGCTCCTCTTCCATCAATGAGGTCGAACTGTCGAAGATAACCGTCAACCCCAACCAGCCCCGCCGGGAGTTTGACCAGACGGCACTCAGGGAACTGGCCGATTCCATTGCCGAAATAGGCATCATCCAGCCCATAACATTGCGCCAGCTCTCCGACGACGAATACCAGATCATCGCGGGAGAGCGGCGTTTTCGTGCCGCACAGATGGTCGGGTTGACCACCATCCCGGCATATATCCGCACTGCCGATGACGAGAACATGCTGGAGATGGCCCTCATTGAAAACATCCAGCGCGAAGACCTCAACTCGCTGGAAATAGCGTTGACCTACCAGCACCTGCTTGAACAATATGGGCTGACACAGGAGCGTTTGAGCGAACGGGTGGGGAAGAAGCGCACCACCATCGCCAACTACCTCCGCCTGCTGAAGCTGCCGGCACCTGTGCAGATGGGTTTACAGAACAAGCAGATAGACATGGGACATGCACGGGCGTTGGTCGCGTTGGACGACCCCAAGCTGCAAGTGAAAATCTACGAGGAAATCCTGGAACAGGGCTATTCCGTGCGCAAGGTGGAGGAGATTGTCAAGTCGCTGAGCGAAGGCGAAACGGTGAAAAGCGGGGGACGGAAAATCAGTCCGAAGCGTTCCAGACTGCCCGAAGGGTACGATTTGCTGAAGCAGCAGCTTTCGGGCTTTTTCAACACCAGGGTGCAACTTACCTGTTCGGAAAAGGGAAAGGGGAAAATCAGCATCCCTTTCAGCAACGAGGAAGAACTGGAACGTATCATTGGAATACTTGATACTGTGCGGAAGAATCAATGACAAGAGAAAAAAGGATACATTGCATCGCTGTAACGCTGCTGTTCTGCCTGTGTCAGGTGTGGATGGTTGCCGTGTATGGACAGGAGCGTCCGCGTGCGGCCCTGAAACGGGGACAGTCGGTTCAGGCAGACGATTCGGTGAAGACTGCCGGTAAACCGGAACTGCAGGCCGACAGCCTGCTGATGCCTCCCTTGCACAGATCGGGGTTGCATGAGGACGGGCGGGACAGCCTTGCCATAGCCGACAGCATTGCTGCCGAAAACAAGCGGAAGATGCTGGAAATGACCTCGACTCCCACATTGTCCGATGAGGTTGTGCCTGAAGACAGCATACAGTTGCAGGAAGTGGTGAACCAACGGGTGTGGATGCCCAATCCCACCAAAGCCACATGGCTGGCTCTTGTCATTCCGGGAGCAGGGCAGATCTATAACCGGAAATACTGGAAACTTCCCATCTTTTATGGCGGGTTTGCGGGATGTGCATACGCCTTGACCTGGAACGGGAAGATGTACCGGGACTATTCGACGGCATACCGGGAGGCTGCGAACGGCAACTGGGATTCGAGCAGCATACAAGACCTGTTGCCGTCCGGTTATTTGAGTCGTGTGTCCACCACCCAGCTGACGGAAGTCTTGCGTCGTAGGAAGGACTCCTACCGGCGTTATCGCGATTTGAGCATCTTTGCTTTCATCGGGGTGTATCTGCTTTCTGTGATTGATGCCTACGTTGATGCAGAATTGTCCAATTTTGACATTACGCCCGACCTGAGTATGCGGGTACAGCCGGCTGTGCTGGACAATCAGACGTACACTTCGTCGAATGGAAAGGCGGTGGGCGTGCAATGCAGTTTCAGGTTTTAGCTGAGTGAGTTTAAACAACGCAGATAAAAAATACTTGTTTCATGAAAAAGACAACCACACACTTGCGTCAAGTCATGGCGGGGACTTCTTTCCTGTTGTATGCGTGGCTGGCCGTTCCTGTTTCGGCGCAGGAAAGCGTAGATGTGTTCATCCGTGAAGAAGGGCAGGAACACTACGAAACAATCGATTTGCCGATGAGTATGACATACCCTCTTGACAGCCTGTTGACCGATTGGAAAGTAAAAAACTACATCGATTTGGGAAAAGACTGCAGCACGTCCACCGTCAATCCGGTATTCAGCGATTCGGTCTACATAGACCGTCTTTCGCGTATGCCGACAGTTATGGAAATGACCTATAACGAGATTGTCCGTAAGTTCATAGATATGTACACGGGGAAACTGCGTGATCAAGTGTCCTTCATGCTGAGTGCGTGCAACTTCTACATACCTATCTTTGAAGAAGCACTGGATGCATACAATCTTCCGATCGAACTGAAGTACCTGCCTGTCATTGAGTCGGCACTCAATCCTTCGGCCGTGTCGAGGGCCGGTGCGACAGGCTTGTGGCAGTTCATGCTGTCCACCGGGAAAATCTATGGCCTGGAAAGCAACAGCCTGGTAGACGAGCGGCGTGATCCCATCAAAGCGACGTGGGCGGCTGTGCGTTATTTGAAAGACATGTATGACATCTACAAGGACTGGAACCTTGTCATTGCCGCCTACAATTGCGGTCCGGGCAACCTCAACAAGGCTATCTACCGTTCCGGAGGAAAGACCGACTATTGGGAAATCTACAATTACCTGCCTCGCGAAACCCGTGGATACGTTCCGGCCTTCATTGCGGCCAACTACGTGATGACCTACTACTGCAAGCACAACATCTGCCCGATGGATACCAACATTCCCGATGTGACCGATACGGTGCAGGTGTCCCGCAATATCCACTTCCAGCAGATTGCAGATATTTGTGGAATCGAAGTGGACGAAATCAAGAGCCTGAATCCGCAATACAAGCGGAACATCATTCCGGGTGAAAACAAGCCGCAGACACTACGCCTTCCGCTGGGCGGCATCAGTGCATTTATCGACAACCAGGACACAATTTACGCCCATCGTCGCGACGAGCTGTTCAAGAACCGGCGATTGGCTACCGTCGGCGGGCAGGGCAGTTCTGCCAACGCAGCAAAGGGTGGCACAGTCTATCACCGCATTCGCCGGGGGGAGACCCTCTCTTCCATTGCACGGCGTTATGGTGTTACGGTCAAGCAGTTGCAACAGTGGAATGGTCTGAAAGGCACAAAGATATCAGCGGGAAAAAGCTTGAAAATCTATCGATAACGCTGATTTGTATCTAAATCTGCATTTAGCAAACGCGCCTGTTGCGGGATAGTGCGGAACAGGTGCAATGTAAAACCTTAAAAGCAAACAGACATTATGTTTTCCGGAATTGTAGAAGAATGTGCCACTTTGGTGGCAATGCAGAAAGAGCGGGAGAATGTGCATTTCACCTTCCGTTGCTCTTTTGCAGGGGAATTGAAGATTGACCAGAGCGTGTCACACAATGGCGTGTGCCTGACAGTGGTGAGCCTGGCAGACGACACCTATACGGTGACAGCCATGAAGGAGACACTGGATTGCTCCAACCTGGGAAATCTCCGGGTGGGCGACGAGGTGAACGTGGAGCGCAGTATGCTGATGAACGGACGGCTGGACGGACACATCGTGCAGGGACATGTGGATCAGACGGCCACCTGCATTGACGTGACAGATGCGGATGGCAGCTACTACTTTACGTTTCGTTATGCGTTTGATGCGGAAAAGGCACGGCGCGGCTACCTCACCGTGGACAAGGGCTCGGTGACGGTCAACGGAGTGAGCCTGACAGTATGCAATCCCACAGACGACACCTTCCAGGTGGCTATCATTCCTTATACGTATGAACACACCAACTTCCACGCTATCAGCGTAGGGAGCGTGGTGAACATCGAGTTCGACATCATCGGCAAGTACATCAGCCGGATGCTGCAATATCGTTGACAGCCGGACAGAAGCGCGGGTCAGAGGTCTTTCAACAAGACCTGGCTCGCGCTTTTGTAGTGTGCCTCCCCGGCTTCCTGAAGTATTTTCCAGGCTCCGTTGTAGGTTTGTTCCCGGTCAATCTTGAAGTCTTCCGAACCGTGTGTGTACAGGCGGCCCAGCAGGCTGGCCACATTCATCCGGTGGATGTCGAAGGAGGGCATATAGGCGATTTCACCGCCGGGTTCCAGGATGGTTTCGTGCAGCAGACCGGCTTCCTGCAGTTCGTAGAGTGTCTGCTGGGTAAGCCGCATGGGGATTTGGCAGGTCTCCGAAACGGCTTCGGCAGTGTAGGGTGGGGCTTCTTGAGCAAACTGCTTGGTGATGGCCGACATGATAAGCACGGCCACGAAGTCGTGGTAGCGGCGGCTGATGTTGCGCGTGTCGGCATCGAAGCTGAAGTTGTTGAGGTTCTGTCCGACATAGGTCAGTTCGGCACCAAAGAGGCAGATGGTCCACGAAACCTGTAGCCACAGCAGGAACATGGGCAGTGCCGCGAAGCTGCCGTAGATGGCGTTGTAGCGCGACACCCACAACTGGCTGTTGATGTAGAGGAACTGGAAAGCCTGGTAGGCCGTTCCTGCCAGGATGCCTGCCACGAAAGCGTGCCTGAGCTTGACTTTCGTGTTGGGCATGAAGATATAAAGCCCCGTAAACATGCACCAGGTCAGGACAAACGGTATCAGGTGGATGAAAAACTGTCCCAAAGGAGCCAGCAGGGTAAAGTCCTCGACGTTTTTCAGCATGGTGCTCATAAAGATAGACAAACCGCCGGACACCACAATCAGGATGGGGATGAGCAGCAGCATGGAGAAATAGTCGGTGATTTTGCGGTAGACGTTGCGGGGCTTCTTCACCTGCCAGATGCGGTTGAAGGTGATTTCCATGTTGTTGATGAGGTTGATCACCGACCACAGCAACATGATGAAGCCGACTCCGATGAACACACCGTTCTTGGTCTGTGCGAGGTAGGATTCCACGAATTGGAAGATATAGTCGGTGGCTTCCGAAGGACCGCCGAGTCCGTTGATAAGCTGGTTCTGCATGAAGTTGTCAAATCCGAATCCGCGTGCGATGGCAAACACCACGGCCAGAATAGGCACGATGGCCAGCAGAGTGCTGTAGGTCAGTGCGGAAGCCTTGTTGGCAATGCGGTCCTGCGCAAAGCGGGAAATGCAGAGGTAGACGGTCTTGATGATGTTGTAGAGGAAGAACTTGGTGCGCGTGACCTCGTTTTCGGTGATGCGCCAGATATCGTAGGTCAGGAAGTTCCTGAGTGCAGCAATCCGTTTGTTCATGATGCCTTTGGGGTTGAGGGTTTGTGTAATTAACTTGTGCACTGTCAGTCTTTTGGCAGACACATGCCGGATTTCCATACAGGGAAAAAGCAGTTGGCCTGTAAGCCGGGTTCTGTCTGGGCTTGTCATTTATCTGAGCTGCATGTTGCCATGCAGCTTTAGCGGTCTACCCTCCGACGTGGAGCGAGCAACTCTCGTAATGCCGGTTTACATGACCTTACAACTCCTAAGACGCACGGCCTTTGCGTCACCGCAAAGCCGGTGGGCTCTTACCCCGCCTTCTCACCCTTGCCGCCGCCCGGAAGCGGAGGCGGTTGTTTTCTTCTGCGTTACTCCATCCTTGCGGATAGCTTTCTGTTAGGAAGTAGGATGCTCTGTGTTGCCCGGACTTTCCTCATGCACACGGGGTGCAAGCGACAAGCCGGCCAACTGCTTTTGTGCGGCAAAGGTAAGCATTTTATGGGAGATAACCATCGGAAAAAGATGTGCAGCATTGGATTTTATTTGCACGGCTCTTTCATTCAGCCTTTACCTTGAGCACCATAGATGGTAAGCAGAATTGCGCAACCTGTATCGGGCACGGAGCGTGCCCGATACAGGCAATCCATTTCCGGATTACAGGCACGGAGCGTGTCCGATACAGGCAATCCATTTCCGGATTACAGGCACGGAACGTGCTCCGTGCCTGTAATCCGGAAACACATTAAAAGTACGCTGGAAGAAAGGCACAGATTCATTCCGCACAGAGTATAGATGAGCGATAAAAGAAACACCTCTGGCAGTGATCCCGGCATCGCTGTGGGCAAAGAGCACTGTTTTTCTTCGCAAAAGCAAGGAACTTGGCACTGTTTTTAAATGAAAGAACCGTGTTTTATTTGTAGCTTTGCCTGCAAAAAGAACGATTAGTTTGAGCCAATGAAAAAGATAGTTTTCTTATGCTTCCTGTTGTTGGGCTTGCACGCGGCGCAGGGAATTCGGGCAGGAGAAGGAGGTGATCGCGTCTTGCCGCCGCAGGTGACGGAGTTGTCCGACAGTCTGAAGCGTGTGTATGCTCCGGACGGACGGGTTGCGTTGTTCGACGTGGATTACTTTTTCTCCGGACAGCATGCGATGTTGCGGGGGGTAACTACTTCTGCACAGGCCAAGGAAGCTTTGCTGAAGGGGTTGGATACTTTGGGGTATCACGTAGTGGATTGCCTGCAACTGCTGCCGGACACGGCGCAGTTGGATGGAAAAACCTATGGCATTGTCTGTCTGTCAGTGTGCAACCTCCACGCGGCTCCCGACTTTGCTTCGGAAATGGTATCTCAGGGGCTGATGGGAATGCCCGTCAGCGTGTTGCAGCAAGACGGATGGTATCGGGTGCAGACCCCCGACCGCTACATAGCCTGGGTGCATCCGGCAGGCATCCGACTGATGGACAGAGAAACATTGGAGGCATGGAACAGGGCCGAAAAGGTAGTGGTGACGGCACACACCGGCGTGGTATATGACAGGCCGGATCCGGATGCGCAACCGGTTTCGGATGCCGTGGCAGGCAACCGGCTCCGGCTGGAGGGAAAGGAGAAGGGCTATTACAAGGTGGTCTATCCCGACGGGCGCAAAGGCTATCTGCACCGCTCAGCGTGTATGCCGGAACGGGAATGGCGCAGGCAGTTGAAGCAAACGCCCGCCGACGTGATACAGACTGCCCGCACATTGATGGGAGTGCCCTATTTGTGGGCCGGCACATCTTCCAAAGGGGTGGATTGCAGCGGATTCATCCGCACCATCCTTTATATGCACGACATCCTGATTCCCCGTGATGCTTCGCAACAGGCTTATGAAGGGGAGCGCATAGAGATTGCTCCGGACTTTGCCAATTTGCAGGCGGGCGATTTGCTCTTTTTCGGCCGGAAGGCTACTGCGACACAGCGGGAGCGGGTGGTGCATGTGGGCATGTACATCGGCAATGGTTGCTTCATCCATTCACAGGGCGATGTGCACATTGGCAGCCTGCGGGCTTCCGATGCACGCTTTGATGTTTTCAATCTCAACCGGCTGCTTTTTGCCACGAGGATTTTCCCCTATATAAATAAGGTGGAGAAGCTGGAGACCACCGCCACCAACGGACTTTATCAAGAGGAAGTGAGATGGCCCCAGCAGTACCCCGAAGCACCTTTCTAAATCGCCTCTAAAACCCTTTATACAAATGCAAAACAGAAGAGATTTCCTGAAGACGGCCACCATGTTGGCCTTGGGAACGGGACTGGCAGCCAATGGCATGGCCGGTGCCGTGACGGGCAATTCGCCTTGGTTCAATATCAATGCGTCCGGGTTGACAGCGCGGATGAAACTGCGTTTTTTCCCCTATGAACTGAAGTTGCGCCACGTGTTCACGGTGGCCACTTACTCACGCACGACGACTCCCGACGTGCTGGTAGAGATCGAGTACGACGGCATTGTGGGCTATGGCGAGGCTTCGATGCCTCCCTATCTGGGACAGACGGTGGACAGCGTGACGGCTTTCCTGCGGCGAGTGAATCTGGAACAGTTTGCCGACCCTTTTCAGTTGGATGACATTCTGGCATACATTGACAGCCTTTCGCCGGGTGATTCTGCGGCCAAGGCGGCTGTGGACATTGCTTTGCACGACCTGGTGGGCAAGCTCTTGCAGGCTCCCTGGCATCGGATATGGGGACTGAACAAGGAGAAAGCACCTTCCACCACCTTCACCATCGGCATTGACACGGCCGATGTCGTGCGGGAAAAGACGCGCGAATGCGCTTCTCTCTATAATATATTAAAAGTAAAGCTGGGGCGTGACAACGACAAGGAGATGATTGAGACCATCCGTTCTGTGACCGACCTGCCCATTGCCATCGATGCCAACCAAGGCTGGAAAGACAGGCAGTATGCACTCGACATGATTCATTGGCTGAAAGAAAAAGGCGTTGTCATGGTGGAGCAGCCGATGCCCGTGGAGCAGCCGGACGACACGGCATGGGTTACAGAACGCAGCCCGTTGCCTGTTTTTGCCGATGAGTCTGTGCAGCGGCTGAAAGACATTCCGGCATTGAAAGGTGTCTTTACGGGCATCAACATCAAGCTGATGAAGTGCACCGGTATGCGTGAGGCCTGGAAGATGCTGACTTTGGCCAGGGCATTGGACATGAAAGTGATGTTGGGGTGCATGACCGAAACTTCATGCGCTTGTTCGGCGGCGGCTCAGTTGTCGCCTGCGGTGGATTTTGCCGATTTGGATGGAAACCTGCTCATCGCAAACGACTGTTTCAAGGGAATGGAGGTCGTGAAGGGTAAGATTACCCTTTCCGATTTGCCGGGAATAGGGGTCGTGAAGGTGTGAGATGCAGCATCGGGAAAAGGGTCTGAAAGACATCTGGCAGCAATCGTGCATAAATGCTAATTTGGCAACCTGTGCCGTTAACCGCTGTTAAGCCCCTTTTTGGCTTTGTTAAAAGAGAACAAAAAAGAGTGACAAGCGGAGTAAGTGAACGTTTTTTGTCGTTATTTTAACGTCGAAATGTTAAACCAAACTTGAATATTAACAATCTAAACGGTAAAAAGAGTATGAGAAAGACTGTTAGAAACATCCTGGGTGCTTCCGCTGTCGTGCTCCTGAGTTCGGGAGTCGCAGGTCTCACCGCTTATAAAGTGTTGCAAAAAAGGGAATGGCAACAACCGGTTGCTTTTGACGAATTGTTCCGCCAGAATCCCGATAACCTGAAGTTGGCCGCATTTAGTGCAGCCGGTACACAACCGGTTGACTTGACACAGGCGGCAGAAGTTTCTGTCCATGCCGTGGTGCACATCCGTTCCACACAGTTGGGACGTACCGAGACCGTGCGCACCTCGCCGGACATTTTCGATTTCTTCTTCGGGATACCGCGCGGACAGGAGCGTCAGGTGCAGACCCAGCCGCGTGTCGGCTATGGCTCGGGAGTCATCATTTCCAAGGACGGCTACATTGTGACCAACAACCACGTGGTGGAAGGAGCCGATGAGTTGACCGTGAAGCTGAACGACGAGCGCGAGTTTAAGGGACGGATCATCGGTACCGACGAAGCCACCGACCTGGCTTTGATTAAGATTGAGGGCGACGACGACTTCCCCACGCTGCCCGTGGGCGACTCGGACGCGCTGAAAGTGGGTGAGTGGGTACTGGCCGTAGGCAATCCCTTCAGTTTGAGTTCTACGGTGACGGCCGGCATCGTCAGTGCCAAGGCGCGTACCATCTACGGTTCGGCTTCCAACGGTCAGGCGGCCACCATCCAGTCGTTCATACAGACCGATGCGGCCATCAACCAAGGCAACAGTGGCGGTGCGCTGGTCAATGCCAAGGGTGAGCTGGTAGGCATCAATGCCATGCTCTATTCCCCCACCGGCAGCTATTCGGGCTACGGTTTTGCCATCCCCACCAGCATCATGAAGAATGTCGTGGCCGACCTCAAGCAGTATGGCACCGTGCAGCGTGCATTGCTGGGCATCATGGGTGGCGACCTGTCCACCGACTTGCAGATGAGCGAAAAGCAGATAGAAGCCATCAAGCAACGAGCCACGGAACTGGGTGTGAAAGAAGGCATCTATGTGAACGAAGTGGTGGAAGGCGGTTCGGCTGCCGGCATCCTGCAGAAGAACGATGTAATCACCTCCATCGACGGAAAGAAGCTCCACAAGTTCAGCGACCTGCAGGAGGCGTTGGCCAAACACCGCCCCGGCGACAAGGTGAAGCTGACCATCGTGCGCGACAAGAAAGAAAAGGAAGTGACCCTCACGCTGAAGAACTCGCAGGGAAACACCAAGGTGGTGAAGAACAAGGGACTGGAAGTGCTTGGTGCCGCATTCACCCCCGTGAGTGATGAACTGAAGCGTCAACTCAACCTGAGCTACGGACTTGAAGTGACCGGTGTGACCAACGGAAAGATGAAAGACGCGGGCATCCGCAAGGGCTTCATCATCCTGAAGGTGAACGGCGAAACCATGAAGACGGTAGAGAATCTGGAGGATGCCTTGAAAGCAGCCAACCAGTCGCCCGACCAGGTGCTGTTCATCTCCGGTATGTTCCCCTCCGGCAAGCGTGCAAGCTATGCTGTGAGCGTGCAGGATGAATGAGATAAACCCTGAAAGCGGAAAACACAATGGCGGCATGTTCATACATGACCGCCATTAATATTTTTCTTCCGCCTGGCGGAGAATGACCATTCTTTTCAATATGGGCTAAGTTCCACCGGAACGTCAGAGGCGGTGTATCTTCCGGCGGATCAGCCAGGCATTGACCGTCACGACAACCGCCGTCAGGACGAACCCCGTCACCAGGGCAGGAAGGATGCCTCCCGCCCGGAAGGAGGGGAAAAGGGCCTGCAAAGCCGGAAGGTAGCCTTCTCGCACCACACACACCAGCCCGGCAGAGAGGATCCACATGGACACGTTGAGCGTAGCGGCCAGTACTATGTAGGGTCGCGCCGCCTGTGCCGGGCTGTAGCCGATGAGCAGCAGGTTGCGCAGCTTGTCGGCGTCTTTCTGTAACAGCAGGAAGATGCTGAGCACCAGTATGTAGAAAGAAAGGAGGCTAATGAACATTCCCACCCCGCCCACAATGCCCGTCGACAGGCGCAGGAAGTAGGCCGTCTTTCCGGCATCGAGGCCGTTGCCCTCGGCTTCGTACCGGTGGAGGCGGCAATAGTCTGCCAGGTCGGCGTCGGCCGGATTGTCCACCTCCACGATGAGGCGCGAAGGGGCTGCCTGCCTGCCGGGCGCATAGCGTCGGTTGGCCCAGTCGATGAAAGACTGTGGCACGAGGATGGTGTTGAGCCGGTTGGAGAAGCCGACGATTTGTCCACGGCAACGGTCGGTATGTCCGTTGCCACGCAGGACGATGTCGAGTTGCATCAGGCTGACCATTCCTTCAGAAAGTTTGGGCAGGTTCCTGCTTTGCGCAAAACCGAAGTTGTAGAGGTTGAGATAGTTGCGCGGAACGATGATGGGCACGTTCAGGCTGTCGGGCATGAATGTCCAGCGTTCCAGAGAGATGTCCACGTAGGGGTCGGGCACGGCTTCGAAGAACATGGCGGTGGAAAACCGGATGCCGTCCTGCTTCGTGCCTACGCCGGCGGACACGTCGAAGAGGGAAGGCGTGAAGGCTCCCACGCTGCGGGCGAAGCGTTGCCTGCGGAGGTCGTCGATTTCTTCGGGGGTGAAGGCATTGCTGCTCCCCGACAGGCTGCCCAGGGTGGAGATACGCTTGGTGAGCACCAGGTAGTCGCGCTTCAGGAAGCTGTCACCTGCACCAAGGAGGGGCGAGACATCGCTATAAGCCTGTACGCTCAGCAGGACGACGGTCATGCCGAACAGGTTGGCCAGAAAGAAGCCTGCCAGTTGTGGGACGCTGACGCGACGGCGGAGTAGTTTCCAGACAAGTATGTTCATGGGTGTTTACAGTTTGATGGTTTGGTCGTAGGCAAGCGGCAGCCGTCTTCCGATGGAGGTGACGACGATGCCCGCTCCCTGCCGGGTGGCTTCTTCCTGCAGGAGGCCGGCCATAAGGCGTGCATTGTCGTCGTCCAGGTGGCTCACGGGTTCGTCCAGCAGGATGAAGTCGAAGGGCTGGCAGAGGCTGCGGATGAAGGCCACTCGCTGCTGCTGCCCGAAAGAAAGGCGTGCAACGGGAGTCTGCATCTTGCTTTCGAGCTGCAGTGCTTCGAAAAGGGCGCATACGTCCTGCTTCCTTTTGTGGCCGGTGAGGCGGTTCTTGAGCTGTACATTCTCCCAGGCCGTCAGTTCGGGAAAGAGACGCAGCTCCTGAAACAGGAGGCTGAGCGAGCGGCGGCGTATCTCTGTCCACCGGGCAGCGGAGTATGAACGGATGTTCTGCCCGTCGAAGCAGATGATGCCCTGGTAGTCTTGCCGGTAGCCGTAGAGGTAGCTGAGCAGCGACGACTTTCCGGCTCCCGATGCGGCTTCTATGAGGCAGCACGTTCCTTTTCCGAATACCACCTCCTTGTGCCAGACATCCGAGGTGATTGAATCGAGTCCGGCAAACGCCTGGGGAAGTGTTTGCCGGAGTTGGATGGTGTTCATAATCGTGTCGGGTTTACATGCCTGCCATGATTGTCTCCTTGGCAATGTCGGTCAGTTGCTTCAAGGCGTTGGTGCTGCGGTCCTGTAGTTGCAGGGTGATGGTGGCTGTCTGTTTGCCGGTCGTGGCTTCTATGTAGTCGATTTTCTCGCAGAGCGAGAGGTAGGTGGCCACTTCCCCCCGGCCGAAATTCGCCAGCATCTTCACGGCGGGCAGCTGGCAGATGGCTTCCACGTTGATGACCAGGGCTCCTTCTTTGCCGTTGAGGTTGCCTGCATATTTCGTTCCGGTGGCTGCGGGGTCGGCTGGTTTGCCGATGTTCCTGTAGAGCGATTCGTCGTTGGTGACATACAACATGCCGTCCCTTATGCCACAGAAGACGCTGGACGTGGGTAATTTGTAGACATACTCGTTTTCGCTGAGTTGCAGGATATCTCCTCTTCGCCCCAGTCTCATTGCGGCGATTGCTTCATACCAGGCTTTCAGGCCATCGCCATTCTTGACACTGGCATAGGCCAGAAAGGATGGCTGTTGGGTCAGGCTGAAGTTGATGAGTCCGAGTGTAATGTCGCCTTGCAGGGTGGCGAGCAGTTGTCCCACCAAGTCGGCATCTCTTGCGGTAAGGGTATCCCAGAAGTCGGCATTGTCTTGCAGTACTTCGGCCAGCGTCCCGCCGTCCACTCCCAGGCTAAGCAAGGCGAGGGTAGACTCCGGGAAATACTTCAGGTAGGTGTTTTTTATGGGGCGGGATGCCCGGCTCTGTTGCTCCAGCACTTTCTTGCTTTCGGGAGAGTCGGCGTGTCCTTCCACGTTGAGCGTTATTTTGCCTTCTTCAAACTTCAGGTTGCCCAGTAAGGAGAAGTCTTCAAAGGGGAAGTCATCGGGCAGATTTTGGGTAATCAGTGCCTTGTATTCTTTGGGAATGGCATCGAATGATGCATAGAAGGTGATGTCGGCTCCGGTTTCCCGCATGGATTGGAATCCGGCATTTGCCGCGATGCTCTTTTCGGCCGTTTGTGCCAGGGCTGTTGCCATGTCACTCTTTATTTTCTCCGGTTGGGAGGAAGGATTGTAGCCCGTCAGTATCACGGCAGAAGAGTTGAAAGCCAGCAAAGCCCGTCTGTTGAGGGTGGTGAAACGGCAGCCGTTTTCTTCAGACACAGGGGTGCTGATTTGCTCTTTCTCGCTTATCTTCAGCAGACCCAGCAGTTTATCCTCGCTGCTTACCTTGGCAACCAAGGCACTTTCGAAGGCGGGCGAGCTGAATATGTAGACAGGGCTTTTCAGGTCAATGCCCGACTGCGCGGGGGTTTCCAGTATGGCTTCTATCTGTTCGGACGTGGAGGCATCCATGCCGCTTTTCATGGCTTCGGTCAGTTGGCGCAGGACGGCCTGGTTTTCCGGGTCGTTGGCACCGGCCTTGTCAGCCAGCAGACCTAAGTTGATACCGACTACCGATGTGGCGTCGGATGGGATGGCGTTGGTGTAGTCCGTTTCCTTGGAGCAGGAAGCAATGCACATTGCCAGTATGAGCACTGCCGACAAACGGATGAACAAGTTTCTTTTCATGCTGTGTATCGTTTTATATGGTTATTATTCATCATTGGTTCTTTATGTTCATCAGGTGGCAGGCCACGAGGGCAGCCGTTTCGGTCCGGAGCCGCGAACGGCTGAGGCTGACGGGGATGAATCCGTTTGCCTGTGCTTCTTCCACTTCCTGTTCGCTGAAGTCTCCTTCCGGCCCTATCAGGATCAGCGACTCTTCTCCTGCCCGCAGGCTGTCTGCCAAAGGTGTCTTTTCCCCTTCGTGGCAGTGGGCTATGAATTTCTGCCCGTTGCGGGGGAATGACACAAAGGCATGGAAGTCCGTCATGGCGTTCAGCCGGGGCATACGTGCCTTGAGCGATTGCTTGACGGCGGCCGTTACAATCTTTGCGATGCGTTCCATTTTTACGATGTGGCGTTCCGAGAAGCGGCAGTCCAGGAAAGTCAGTTCGTCGAAGCCGATTTCCGTGGCTTTTTCCACCAACCATTCCATGCGGTCCATGTTCTTGGTCGGGGCAACGGCCAGGTGGAGGTGTCCCTTCCACAAAGGCGGCTGGGGCAACGTTTCCTCGATGTGCACCGTGCAGCGTTTGGCAGAAGCGGTGTCTATTCGTGCCCGGTAGAAGCAGCCTTTCCCGTCGGTGAGCATGACTTCGTCGCCTGCTTTCAGGCGCAATACCCGGATGGCATGGGCAGCTTCTTCTTCGGGCAGTTCCCGGCTGGTTTGTATGTGAGGGGTGTAGAATATGTGCATGGTGTTGTCGCTTTTTGGGGGGACGGTCAGGATTGGATGCGTTGTTTGATGATATCGCGCAGTTTGGCGGCAAGTTCATAGTTCTCGTTCTCGACAGCTTTTTGCAGGGCGGCTTGCAGCACGTCCAGGCTCTCCCATTGCAGTCGTTCTTCTCCTTGTTCCGCCAGGCTTTCGATGTGGGCAGTGGTTTCTTCCAGGATGGATTCGTACACATAGATGGGAGCCCTCATGCGCAAGGCCAGGGTGACGGCATCGCTGGTTCGTGCGTCCACACGCAGGATGGACGTGTTGGCTTGCAGGTAGATGTAGGTGTAGAAGACACCTTTCACGACCCGGTAGATGAGGACACGCAGCAACTTCACGCCCAATGCTTCGAGTACGGAAGCAAAGAGGTTGTGCGTCATGGGTCGGGGAGGGATGATGCCTCTCAGTTCAAGTATCATGGACTGGGCTTCGCCTGCACCGATGTTGATGGAGAGTTGCCGCTCTCCGTCCACTTCTTTCAGGATCATGGTGTAGGTTTCGCTCCGCTCCTGGTTGACCATGATGCGCACTACTTGCAGTTCTGTTTTTCTTTTGTCCATATTCAAAAGCTCGTCTTGTCTGCCATGTTCGTTTTTAGTCTGTGGCGTCGATGCTTGTTTGATGCTTGTAGCGGAAGCAGAGGGCGAAGACAATGGCCACGACCAGTGCGTATGCGGCAAAGGTGTACCATGCAGCCTGCCATTGTTCCACTTGTGTGGCGGGGCTGCTGAAGTCCACAAAGTGGTTGACCACCGCTTGTGCACCCAATGTACCGATGGTGGCTCCCAGTCCGTTGGTCATGAGGATGAACAGACCTTGTGCGCTGGAGCGGATATCTTTGTCCGTTTCTTTGTCTACGAAGAGCGAACCGGATATGTTGAAAAAGTCGAATGCCACTCCATACACAATCATGGACAGCACGAACATCCATACCCCTCCGCCCGGATTGCCTGTGGCAAACAGGCCAAAGCGCAGCACCCATGCCAGCATGGCGGTCAACAGGACATATTTGATACCCAGCTTCCTCAGGAACCAGGGTATCAGCAGGATGCAAAGCGTTTCAGACACTTGTGAAAGCGAAATCAGGATGTTGGCGTGTTTCACGCCGAAAGTGTCTGCATATTCGGGCAAACTGCCGAAACTGCTGATGTACGGGTTGGCAAACCCGTTGGTGATTTGCAGCGACACGCCCAGCAGCATGGAAAAAAGGAAGAAGAGGGCCATTTTCTTGCGTCTGAACAGCGAGAAGGCGCGGAGTCCCAAGGCTTCTGCCAGTGTCTGCCCCCTCTTTGTCCGGCTTACGGGGCAATGGGGCAGTGTCAGGGCATAAAGACCGTACACAAGGCTGATGATGGCACTGGAGAAGAACTGCCCATACGTGTCCTGCACACCCAGCAGGTCGGTTGCCCACATGGAGCAAATGAAGCCGATGGTGCCGAAGATGCGGATGTGGGGAAAATGCCTGATGGTGTCCAGTCCCATCTTGTCCAGCGACGTGTAGGCTACCGAGTTGGCAAGGGCAAGTGTGGGCATATAGAAAGCCACGCTTATCGAGTAGAAGGCAAACAGCCAGCCGAACTGCACGTTGCTGCCCGCCTTCATGCCGTAGTAGCCTGTGAGTCCCATGAACAGGGCTGCCATGAGGTGGCTGAAGCTCAGCAGCTTCTGTGCCGGTACCCACCGGTCGGCAATGATGCCCAGTATGGCAGGCATGAACAGGGAAACGACACCCTGCATTGCATAGAACATGCCGATGTGCGATGCCTGGTTGACGCTGACCAGGTAACTGCCCATCGAGGTCAGGTAAGCTCCCCACACGGCAAACTGCAGGAAGTTCATTATGGTAAGGCGGACTTTGATATTCATACTTTATCTGTGCTTTCTTTCGGTTGATATTTGCATGCAAAAGTAAGGAATTTATCGGAAAAAGTGAACGGATGAAACTTGAAAAAGCAAGTAAGGGGATATATAAAAAAGAAGGGTATCTATCCCAGACACCCAATCTTTATTAACCTTAAATCTAATACCATGAAAAACACGATGCAAATGTAAGGCTTTTGTGTTATGTAGTATAATGTTTCTTCATTTTTCTTTCTCTCGTTAACTTTCTTTATACGTTAAGGCCGTTTGAGCGGCTTCTTTTTAGCGTTTATGTCGCAAAACGGGCTTTTTCATTCCACGTAGAGCACCAACCCCTTCAGGTATTCGCCTTCCGGGTGGTAGATGTTCACGGGGTGGTCAGCGGGTTGCGTCAGTTGGTGCAGGATGCGTACGTTTCTCCCCGACATGGCCGCAGCAGTGAAGACTGCCGTGCGGAAGTTCTCTTTGCTGACGGCTTGCGAGCAGGAGAAAGTGAACAGTATGCCACCCGGACGGATTTTCTCAAAGGCTTTCGCGTTCAGCTTGCGGTAGCCTTGCAGTGCGTTGCGCAGGGCATCGCGGTGTTTGGCGAAAGCCGGTGGGTCGAGTACGATAAGGTCATAAAGATGCTCCATACGGTCCAGGTACTTGAAAGCGTCTTCCGCACAGGCCGTATGCCGCGCGTCACCGGGAAAGTTCAGTTCGACGTTTTTGTTGGTCAGGTCGATGGCTTTGGCGGAACTGTCCACCGAGTGCACCGCTTGCGCTCCTCCCCGCATGGCATAGACAGAGAATCCTCCCGTGTAGCAAAACATGTTCAATACAGTTCGTCCCTTGGAATATCGTTCCAGCAGCAGCCGGTTTTCGCGTTGGTCCACAAAGAAGCCTGTCTTTTGCCCTTTCAGCCAGTCGATGTGAAACTTCAGTCCGCATTCCCATGCAACATTGTCGTTGCTGCCACCCCGCAAGAAGCCGTTTTCGGGATGACAGTCGGCCTTGAAGGGCAGGGTTGTTTCCGATTTGTAGTAGATGTTGTCTATTTGCGTGCCCAACACTTCGGCCAACGCTTCGGCAATGTCCATGCGGTTCAGGTGCATACCTGGGGAATGCGCCTGCATGACAGCAGTGCGTGCATAGACATCGATCACGAGTCCCGGCAGATTGTCTCCTTCGCCGTGCACCAGCCGGTAGGTGTTGTTGATGGGATTGTCGGCAATGCCGATGCTGCGGCGCAGGTCGTAGGCAATGCTGAGTTTGCGTTTCCAGAATGCGGCATCGATTTGTTCGTCTTGCCGGAAGCTGAGTACACGGACGGCTATGCTGCCTATCTGCCAATGGCCTTTGGCGATGAAGTCGTTTTTGGCAGTGTGGATTTCCACCAGTTCTCCTTCGGCCGGTTTCCCTTCGAGGCGTGCAATGGCTCCCGAGAACACCCAAGGGTGGAAACGTTTCAATGATTCTTCTTTTCCGGGTTTTAAATATACCTTATACATAATGTATATAGCGTGATGTTTTTCGGATAAACAGATGTGCAGAAGATGAGAGTGTCCTTAGTTTTCGCTGTTTGCAAGGGCGGTCGCCGGCACGTCGTCTGCAATCTCGAAGTCGCCCGTGCGTTGCAGTTCCACCAGTTTCTTGTAGATGTTGAGACACGCCCAGGCATCGGTAGCGGCATATTGCTGTTGGGGGATGGTCAGCACATTTGCTTCCCAGTTGGAGAGGCGTTGGCTTTTGGATATTTTCTCGCCGAACAAGATACCGTATATCTTTTGCAGGCTTTTATCCTGTATCCCAAAGGGGCGCACAAACTCTTGCAGTTCGATGCAGGCCCGTTGCCGGAAAGGGGCGCGTTTGTGCAGCATCATGAAGTCGTCATGCAGGGAAAGCCCCACCTTGGTCACCTTCGGATTTTCCAGCAGCAGGATGATGGGGAGCGTCAGTCCCGTCATGTTAAGCCGGAACAGGAAGCAGTGTTCCTCTGACGACACTTGCAGCAGGGCCACTTTGTGGGCGTGGCCTTTGGTGAAGGAGGGGCGCGTTTCGCTGTCGATTCCTACCTCGTGGCAGTTGCGCAGGTAAGCCACTGCCCGCTCGGCTTCGGATGGGGTCTGTACCACGTGTATCTGGCCGGGAAAGACGGCCTTGGGCATATCTTTTAAAACTTCTTTGTCTATTGTTCTTCTGATTACCATTGTTCGTTAAGGATAATAAAAACTCGACTAAACATTGTCGTGTGTGTCATCGTACAAAAGGCTGTCCTCGTCCGTAGAGGCATACTTCACTTCGTGCAGGGCACGCAGGGTGTTGACCAGTTTCTGCCCCCAATAGAGGGAGAAGTTTTCCTGGCAGACGGCAAGTGCATCGTTCATTGTTTCGTTCAGTCCCTGTTGAAACACAAAGACGAAATCTTTGATGTCCTGGTAGATGTCAGCCAGATTCTCGGATATGTGTTGTGCAATGGGCTGGTCGCTGTATTTCATGTCCGACACGAACACGTCCAGATAGTCGTCTTTTTCGGCCAATACGTTGGCCAGATTGATGCGAAGTATTTCGTAAGTATCTTCAGTCACGTAGTTTTCGGGTTGCCCGTCTCCGATGGTTTCGCAGGGCGGGAGCATGGAAGCCTTGAGGTAGAGCAAAGGCAGTATCTTGAGCAACGTGTCTACAAGGGTTGTGCGCTTGTAGCCTTCTGCCTGTTCCAGGTAGTTGCAGAACTCGGCAGCTACAGTCACGAACTCTACCACGTTGCGGTCAAAGATAACTTGACTTTCTTTCTTCATTTCTTCGGGTCTGAATAGTATTTAATGCATATTTGTGACGCAAAGGTAACAAAAAGGATTTTTTCTTCCTAAAAAAATGTTTTTAAATGAAATGGCAAGCACGCAAGCAATACGATGCGGCATTGCTTGCGTGCTGTCTTATGAAATGGGATCGGGTCATTTGATGTGCTTCCTTTACGGTTGAAGTTATCTGATGACCTATTATATCGTAAATTGTTTCGGAAAGGCAAGCAGCGCAGACGGTTATGAATGGCTGGAAGCATAAAGATTACCGGCAACACGATAAAGACGGTTAGCGTGATTGATGGGAGCGACCATATTGATAACGATGATTTTTGCCACGGAGGATTACATAGTGCGTGTTGATTCCCTTGACAGCCGCGAATTTCGTTACGCCTCGGGGACGAAACCGAAGACAATGGCCGCCCTCCTGACATCGTATTGACAGGTGGTTAAAGGCGCAAGCATTCCGCTGCTCCTGATGAACCAAGGGATGAGATGATTACCGTTTTGTGAACGGAAGCTATGAATATGTCATTAACTATTGTGAGATAAAGTCTTCAGATGAAGGTACAGAGCACATCATGGTTATCTGCTGGTCACAAAAGAAGGGAAAGTCCTTGTAAAAACGGAACGAATCAGTGAGGGACAATAGAAAAACCAGTCGCTTGCGTAATATTTACGCATAATATTTGGTGGTCCCAAATATACCACTTATCTTTGTAGTGTAAATTTAACGCAAGAAGATATATGGATGAACTGAACAAATCAGAAGAAGGAAAAAAGT
>CAYPUJ010000027.1:0-2879 GCA_964413805.1 uncultured Bacteroides sp.
GTTTCATATTACGCAGTTGCGAAATTAGTCGAACAACAGACCATCTAATAATTCGTCCTTTACCATCGGATCAAGGCTGTGCACTTAGAGATTTTCTTTTCTTCGGAAATGCCTAAATAGGGATATTCTGCATCATCTTTGGCTTTTGATACCCGCTTTTTGATACGGTTTTAAAAATTAGAAATAAGTTTAAACCGCCCCATTTTTTATAAAATAAGTACTAACTTTGCGCGACGAGTACAGAAGATAACAAGATTTTAACACCACATCATGGAAATAAAAAGCGCAACCTTCGTCATCAGCAATACAGACGTGAGCAAATGTCCCGATGGACAGTTGCCCGAATATGCATTTATCGGGAGATCCAACGTCGGGAAGTCGAGTCTCATCAATATGCTGACCGGCCGCAAGAACCTTGCCATGACCTCCTCCACTCCGGGGAAAACATTGCTGATTAACCATTTCCTGATAAACGGCGACTGGTATCTGGTAGATCTTCCGGGCTATGGATATGCCAGGCGGGGGCAAGAGAGCAGAGAAAAAATCCGTCGCATCATCGAAAGCTACATCCTGCACCGGATGCAGATGACTTGTCTTTTTCTCCTCATTGACTGCAGGCACGAGCCGCAACGCATCGACACAGAGTTCATCACGTGGCTGGGTGAACAGGGAATACCCTTTGCCATTGTTTTTACCAAAGCCGATAAGCTGGGTGTTACGAAACTAAGCAACAACATCCAACTCTATCTGAAACACTTGGAAGCACAGTGGGAGGAACTTCCCCCTTATTTCGTCACCTCGGCCACAAACCGGAAGGGACGGGAAGAAGTGCTCAGATACATCGACAGTATCAACAAAGAATTATATACCAAATAAGAAAAGAAAGAAAATGAAAAGAAATGTATGCTTGGCAATCTGCGCAATGACATGGGCTTTCGCGACGCAAACCCATGCACAATCGTTGAAAGACCTGTTCAGCAAGGAAAATGTAGAAAAAGTGGTGAGTACGGTGACTGGTAAAAGCACCGTGAGCATGGAAGGCACGTGGAACTTTTCGGGTTCTGCCGTCGAGTTCGAATCGGACAATCTCTTGCAAAAAGCGGGAGGGGCTGTGGCTGCCAGTGCGGTGGAGAGCAAACTGGACGAACAATTGGAGAAAATAGGTATCAAGGAAGGGGAACTGTCGTTCACCTTCAATGCCGACAGCACTTTCCAGGCTCAAATGGGGAGCAAATCCTTGTCGGGCACCTACTCGTATGATGACAGTTCGCAAAACGTCGGACTTAAAATATCCAAGCTGATTAATTTGAGTGCCAAAGTCAACTGCACTTCCTCGCAGATGGACTTGCTGTTCGACGCAGACAAACTGCTGAGCCTGATTACCGCTATTTCCAGTAAAAGCAGCAACACCACCCTACAGACCATCAGTTCGCTGGCTGAAAGCTACGATGGCATGATGTTGGGACTGGCACTGGAAAAACAATAATGGAAACACCTGTGCTTTCTTCCGCCTCCACTTCCTTATACTCCATCGCAACACAATGTCCGACTATCTGCAAGACTTGAATGAAGCGCAACGGGCAGCCGTGTGCTACAACGACGGTCCTTTGCTGGTAATAGCCGGTGCCGGATCGGGAAAGACACGGGTGTTGACCTACAAAGTGGCCTACCTGCTGGAGCAAGGCTATCAGCCGTGGAACATTTTGGCACTTACGTTCACCAACAAGGCCGCCCGCGAAATGAAAGCCCGCGTAGCCCGGCAAGTGGGCGAAGCACGTGCCCGCAGGCTGTGGATGGGCACGTTCCATTCCATTTTCCTGCGTATCCTGCACGCCGAAGCCACGCTGCTGGGCTTCACACCACAATTCACGATTTACGACACGGCCGACAGCAAAAGCCTGATACGGGCACTCATCAAAGAGATGAAACTGGACGAGAAGACCTATAAACCGGGCTGCGTCCAGTCGCGTATCTCAAATGCCAAGAACCACTTGGTGCTGCCGGACATGTATGCACACAATCCGGAAATCTACACAAGCGATTGTGCGGCCAAGATGCCGGCCATACGGGACATCTACCTCCGCTACCAAGAGCGATGCAAACAGGCAGATGCCATGGATTTCGACGATTTGCTGGTCTATACGTTCCTGCTGTTCCGCGACCATCCGGAGGCGTTGGCGCGTTATCAGGAACAGTTCCACTACCTGCTGGTAGACGAGTACCAGGACACCAATTTCGCCCAACACAGCATCGTGTTGCAACTCTCCCAAGAGCACAGGCATGTGTGTGTGGTGGGGGATGACGCACAGAGCATATATTCGTTCCGGGGAGCCGACATTGACAATATATTGTACTTCACAAAACTGTATCCGGACGCGAAAATCTTCAAACTGGAACAGAACTACCGCTCCACACAGACCATCGTGTGTGCCGCCAACAGCCTGATAAAAAAGAACGAACGGCAGATACACAAAGAAGTGTTCTCCGAAAAAGAAACGGGCGAAGCCATCGGGGTCTGCCAAGCCTACAGCGATGCCGAGGAAGGGGAAATCGTTGCGAACAAAATAGCAGAACTGCGGCGTGCCGAATGTTGTGCCTATTCGGATTTTGCCATCCTGTACCGCACCAATGCCCAAAGCCGCGTATTTGAAGAAACCTTGCGCAGAAAAGGAATGCCCTATCGGATATACGGCGGATTGTCTTTCTACCAGCGCAAAGAAATCAAGGATGTCATAGCCTACTTTCGGCTGGTCGTGAACCCCCACGACGAAGAAGCATTCAAACGCATCATCAACTATCCGGCAAGGGGCATCGGCGAAACGACTTTGGGAAAAATCATAGAAGCGGCCTCCTCGCACCACACCAGCCTGTGGACCGTA
>CAYPUJ010000027.1:2979-23414 GCA_964413805.1 uncultured Bacteroides sp.
TTTGGGAAAAATCATAGAAGCGGCCTCCTCGCACCACACCAGCCTGTGGACCGTACTGGATGACCCCATGTCTTACGAATTGGAATTTCGTAAAGGAACGCTGGGCAAGCTGCAAGACTTCCAAGCGTTGATGAGTGCATACATCGAGAAAGCATCGTTCGGCAATGCCTATGAAGTGGGGATGGGCTTGGTCAAGGATTCCGGAATCCTGCGGGATGTCTGCCAAGACAATTCGCCCGAGAACCTGAGCCGCAAGGAAAACATCGAAGAATTGATGAACGGAATCAGCGATTTCTGCGCCCAACGCCTGGAGGAGGGAAACGAACACATCTCGCTGGGAGATTTCCTGTCCGAAGTTTCCTTGCTCACAGACCAGGATTCGGAAAAAAGCGGAGAGGGCGAGGATGAGAAAATAACCCTGATGACCGTCCACGCCGCCAAGGGACTGGAATTTAAGAACGTATTCGTGGTCGGTATGGAAGAGAACCTCTTCCCAAACGGGATGGTGGGCGACTCCGTCCATGCGCTGGAAGAAGAACGCCGGCTCTTCTATGTGGCCATCACACGGGCGGAAAAACATTGCTACTTGACATATGCCAAATCGCGCATGCGGTACGGCAAGACGGAGTTCTGCAATCCGAGCCGTTTCCTGTACGACATTGACCAACGCTACCTGAAACTGCCCCCCGGCAGCACTATACAGCGAAACATCAGCCAAAGCGCACAAAACTTCCGGAAAGAAACGACCGGACTGTTCACGCCATCGCAGCATCCCACCCCCCGCAGGCAGGCCGTCACTGCCCCCCACCCTCCCCGGCACCTTGCACCGGCGGCCTCCGGCAAGCCGGCGACGGTGAAAACCGGACAACTCATCGAGCACGAACGCTTCGGAGTGGGAGAAGTATTGAAGGTGGAAGGAGAAGGAGAGAACGCCAAAGCTACCATCCAATTCAAACATGCAGGCAACAAGCAACTCCTGTTGCGGTTTGCACGCTTCAAAATCATCGGGTAATCATCGGGTAAAGCATGAAATTGCTGTTCATCAATGCCAGTCCACGCTCCCAAGGAACCATTGGGACGATGCTATCCCACATGCAAGAAGAGGCACAACAATCGGGTTTCGATACGGACACAGTGCGTGTATCCGCATTGGACATCCGTCCCTGCACCGGCTGCATGAAATGCCGCAGCACGTTGCAATGCACATTGCCTCCCGATGATGCCCAAAAGGTTCTGCAACTCGTGGAGCATTGCGACGTGCTTGTCATCGGTGCCCCGTGCTATTGGGGGAATATGCCCGGAACGCTCAAACTGCTGTTCGATCGCATCGTCTATGGCATGATGGGAGAAAGCAAACGGGGGATTCCCCGTCCGCTGCACAAGGGGAAACGAGCCATTGTCGTGTCGGCCTGCACCACTCCCTACCCCTTCAACATCTGGTTCCGCCAATCACGCGGGGCGGTCAATGCCTTGAAGGAAATATTGAGGTGGAGCGGGTTTAAAGTAGTAAAATGCATAGAAAAGGGAGGAACCCGCACCCATCCGGCCTTGACAACGCGCGAAATAAAACGCTGCAGGCAGGCCATCCGAAGATTGAAACAGTCAGTTCCTTCCTTTACCTCTCTCAGATGACGGGATTATGACACAGCCGAAGATGCCCCATAAATTTTATATGGGAATTATACATCATGTAACAGGAATTTCATACCTTTGCATATAAGATTATATCTATAACAACAAACATGAGCGAAAAAGCACCCTTTATGGTATTCTCCGGAACAAATTCGAGATACCTTGCAGAAAAAATCTGCTCAAGCCTTGGTTGTCCCCTGGGGAAAATGAACATTACCCACTTTGCCGATGGTGAGTTTGCCGTTTCCTACGAAGAGTCAATCCGTGGTTCCCATGTATTTCTGGTCCAGTCCACTTTCCCGAATTCTGACAATCTGATGGAACTGCTGCTGATGATTGACGCAGCCAAACGTGCTTCCGCCAAAAGCATTGTGGCCGTCATTCCTTACTTTGGCTGGGCACGGCAAGACCGGAAAGACAAGCCGCGTGTCTCCATTGGTGCCAAGCTGGTAGCAGATTTGCTTTCGGTGGCAGGCATTGACCGCTTAATCACGATGGATCTTCATGCCGACCAGATTCAAGGCTTCTTCAACATTCCTGTGGACCATTTGTATGCATCAGCCGTATTTCTTCCCTACATCGAATCGCTGCACCTGGACAACCTCGTTATCGCCACCCCCGACGTGGGAGGATCAAAGCGGGCCAGTACGTTTTCCAAATACCTGGGTGTCCCCCTGGTGTTGTGCAACAAGACTCGCGAGAAAGCCAATGTAGTGGCCAATATGCAAATCATCGGTGATGTCAAAGGGAAAAACGTGGTGCTGATTGATGACATTGTTGACACGGCAGGCACCATCACCAAGGCGGCCAATCTTATGTTGGATGCCGGTGCACAATCGGTGCGTGCCATTGCCAGCCACTGTGTCATGTCCGATCCCGCCTCTTTCCGCGTGCAAGAGTCCGGTCTGCTCGAAATCGTGTTCACCGACAGTATTCCTTACTCAAAAAAATGCGCCAAAGTGAAACAACTGAGCATTGCCGGCATGTTTGCCGAAACCATACGCAGGGTCATGCACAACGAATCCATCAGTTCGCAATACATCATCTGACCGGTGTGCGGCAAGCACACAGAACGTTCCCGCAGTCTTGATATGCACAGGCGCGGAATATGCCGTTTTCCATTCGTAAGAAACGGGTATATTCCGCGCCTGTCCTTTTGCTGCTTACTTCTTACTTTTCCCCTTGAATACTTTCTTGCCCCTTCTTTTCCGAGATGAGCAACAGTTTGTCTCCCACCTGCAATTTCAGTCTGCCATTGGGGATGAGAAACTCATTGCCACGCTTCACAATCATGACCAAAGTGCCTTGAGGCAGGTTCATGTCTTTCAGCGTATCGCCTTTCGACAGGACTTCTTCCGTTACGGTCATGTCCCGAAGGTCTGAGTCGATTTCCTCCGGCAACTCTACGCCAAACGCATTCCCCGTTTTCTCCAAAGGTGTAGAAAGTCCCAGCAGGCTGGCTCCCTGCGAAACCGTAGTCCCCTGCACAATCAAAGACAATATCGTAATGAAGAACACGATATTGAAAATCGCACCGGCACCGGGCACATCGGCCACCACAGGATAGGTGGCAAAAATAATCGGGACTGCTCCTCGGAGCCCTACCCAGGAGATGAAAAGGCGTGACTTGAAAGTGATCCGCCTGCCAAAAGGCAGCAGGCAGATGAACACACTGAGCGGACGTCCTATCAGAATCATGAACACCCCGATCAGCAAGGCAACACAAGCCACCTCCATCATTTCATGCGGGTTGACCAGCAAGCCCAGGCAAAGGAACATGATTATCTGGAAGAGCCACGTCAGCCCGTCCATAAAGGTATTGATCTCCTTGCGGTATTTGATTTTGGCATTTCCTACCAGTATTCCGGCAATATAGACCGCCAGATAACCGTTCCCTTTCAGCAAATCGGTGATGGAAAACGTAAAGAACACAAAAGCCAACAGCAGAATCGGGTAAAGGGCATGATTGTCTATGTTCAGCCGGTTCAGCATCAGAATGGCCAGCTTGCCCAAGGCATATCCCGCCGCTGTCCCGACAATGAACTGCACGACAAAGGCTCCCGCGATTTGTCCGACTCCCATCCCGGTCGACTGGATCAGCTGGATTAACACCACCGTCAGCATATAGGCCATCGGGTCGTTGCTTCCACTTTCCAACTCCAGCATGGGGCGCAGGTTGTGCTTCAGGTTCATCTTCTGTGAACGCAGGATGGCAAACACCGAAGCCGAGTCTGTGGAAGACATGGTAGAAGCCAACAGCAGACTGGCCACCAGCGGGAAATGGATGTTCGCCCAGCTCATGCCGGACAACCACCAGATGAAAAGCCCCGTAAAGACTGCGGTGAGCAACACTCCTGCCGTAGACAATACGACACCCGGCCACAGCACCGGACGAATATCCGCTAACTTTGTATCCATCCCGCCGGAAAACAGGATGACACTCAGTGCCACCATCCCGATGAACTGTGCCTCTTGCGCATTGTGGAACTGCAAGCCCAGCCCGTCGCTTCCGAAAAACATCCCCACCAAAAGAAACAACAACAGGGCCGGAACCCCGAAACGATAGCCGGTCTTCCCGACCACAATGCTGACAAACAGTAGGATGGAGCCTACCAACAATATGTTTTCTGCAGAAAATAACATGACAAACTATAATAAAATTAGAAACATCTCATAAAGACCGGACAAAGATACGGATTTTGCCCAAAAGACACAAATACGGGCAAACCGGACGCATCTGTATTTTGCACAGCATGGATTTCATCTGCCGCTTGGTGCTTCTGCGGAATATTCCTAACTTTGCGGCTACATTTCAAAAAGCGGAAAAATACAAATGAAGAAACTCATGCATGGAGCGAGACTGACTCCCAAAGGCTATTCCAACGAAGTGGAAAGCAGACTGCAACGCTACAAGAAAGAAGGCTGCAAGATACCCGGACGTCGCCTGTTGCGCACCGAAGAACAGGTGGCCGGCATCCGCGAAAGCGCCAGAATCAACACCGCACTGCTCGACTACCTCTCGGAAAACATACGCGAAGGCATGTCCACGGCCGAAATCGACCACATGGTCTACGCCTTCACCACCGACCACAATGCCATCCCGGCCCCTTTCCTCTACGAAGGCTATCCCAAGAGCGTGTGCGTCAGCATCAACAACGTGGTCTGCCACGGCATCCCCGACACCGGGACCTTCCTGCGGAGCGGGGACATCGTGAACGTGGACGTGTCTACCATCTACAAAGGATACTTTGCCGATGCGTCGCGCATGTACATGATCGGAGAGGTCAGCCCGGAGATGAAACGCCTGGTGGAAGTCACCCGCGAATGCCGCGACATCGGCATCCGCGCCGCACAGCCCTGGGCACGCCTGGGCGACGTGGGAGCCGCCATACAGGAACATGCCGAGAAGAACGGCTACAGCGTGGTGCGCGACCTTTGCGGGCACGGTTGCGGTGTGAAGTTTCACGAAGACCCCGACGTGGAGCACTTCGGGAAGCGGGGAACCGGCATGTTGATTGTGCCGGGAATGACCTTCACCATCGAACCGATGATCAACATGGGCACCTACGAGGTCTATTTCGACGAAGAAGACGGCTGGACCGTCTACACCGCAGACGGACTCCCCTCCGCCCAGTGGGAAAGCCAGATACTGATAACCGAAAGCGGCAACGAAATCCTCACACAATAACCCCACCCACATGGAAATCATCTGTTTACTCATCGGACTCCTGGCAGGCTGCGCGGCGGGCCTCGTGGTGGCAGGACGCAAGGCAGCCGCCCTGCAAACCCGGCTGCAGGCCGCCGAAGAACGGGAAGCACTGCTGAACCGCACAGCCGAAGAACGGATAGCCAGAGAACAAGCCATTGCCGCACGGCTGCAGGCTGCCGAAGAACGGGAAGCACTGCTGAACCGCACGGCCGAAGAACGGATAGCCAGAGAACAGGCCATTGCCGAAGAACACCGGAAGGAAGCCCGGCAACAGGCTGAAGAAAGGCTGGCTGCCCAGGAGAAGCAATTCAACGAGCGGCTGCAGGCACAACAGCAGATGTGGCAGGAACGGCTGCAACAGCAGAAGGAAGAGTCCGAAGCCCTGCACAAACGCATGAACGCCGAGTTCGAGAACCTCTCCAACCGCATCTTCCGCACCAAAGCCGAAGACTTCACCCGGCTGAACGCCGAACACCTCGGCAACCTCCTGCGCCCTTTGGGAGAAAACCTCAAAGACTTCCGCGAGAAGGTGGAACAGGCCTACAACACCGAAGCCAGGGAACGGTTCTCGCTGGGCAAACACATACAGGAACTGGTGGAACTGAACAACCGCCTCAGCGAAGAGGCCAACAACCTGACAAAGGCCCTGAAGGGCGACACCAAGGTGCAAGGCAACTGGGGGGAAATGATTCTGGAACGGCTGCTGGAAGCATCCGGCCTCATCGAGGGAGAACACTACTTTCGCCAGGCATTCCTGAAAGACGAACGCGGAGAAGCCATCGTCAACGAAGAAAGCGGACAACGCATGCAGCCGGACATCCTGATCAAGTATCCCGATGACCGTGAGATGATCATCGACTCCAAGGTGTCGCTCACCGCCTATGCCAACTATTCCGCCACGGAGGACAAAGACGAACAGGCACGCTACCTCAAGGCACACCTCCAGTCCGTGCGTGCCCACATCGACGAACTGAGCCGGAAAGACTACGCACGCTACGACAGCAAGGCGCCCGACTTCGTCGTCATGTTCATCCCCACCGAGGGTGCCTACCTACTGGCCGTCCGGCAGGATGCCGGCCTGTGGGAATATGCCTACAACAAGAAAGTGGTCCTGATGAGCCCCACGAACCTCATCAGTGCACTCCGCCTTTCGCTCGACCTGTGGAAGCGCGAAAACCAGGTGAAAAACGTGCAGGACATCATTAGGCGTGGCACGGCACTCTACGAAAAGATTGCCGGCTTCACCGACACGTTCCTGGCCGTCGGCGACAGACTGGCCGCACTGAAGAAAGAATACGACAAAGCCTCCAACCAGCTCTCCGAAGGAAGCCGGAGCGTGGTGAGACAGGCCGAACTGCTGAAAGGCATGAGCCTCACGCCCAAGAAGCAAATCTCCAAACGCCTCCTGCCCGACAGCCCCGACCCGGAAGAAAACGGCTGACCACAGGGGATGATAACTACCTGATACACAGAGCCGGTACAAAGGTAGCTACCGAGGCCCTCCCTTGGTAGCTACCGAGGCATCCCCTTAGTAGCTACCTCGGCCTCCCCTTGGTAGCTACCTCGGCAATCCCCCGTCAGCCACGTCTGTACGACGCCTCCCGTTATCCACTTAAAAAGTGCTATTATCCACTCGATTCCGGATAAACTTGCGTACCTTTGTCAAGTCATCCGGAAAATACGGAACGACCGTGAAAAACCATTTTTTAACACCATAATTTAATTTCGTATGATTAAGACTAAAGAATTATTGGCCACGCTGGCACTGGCAACAGGCATGACGCTTCAGGCACAGACCAACGAGTTTGTCATCCAGACCAGGAAAGCGGGCGCAGAGATTCAACCGACCATGTACGGCCTCTTCTTCGAGGACATCAACTATGCGGCCGACGGCGGACTGTATGCAGAACTGGTGAAAAACCGCTCCTTCGAGTTCCCGCAAGCCTTCATGGGCTGGGACACGTTCGGCAACATCGAACTGAAAGACGACGGGCCCTTCGAACGCAACCCGCACTACGTGCGCCTGAGCAAGGCCGACCATCCGCACATGCACACCGGGCTTGACAACCACGGGTACTTCGGCATCGGCATCCACGAGGGGGCGGAATACCGCTTCTCGGTATGGGCACGCATCCCCGACGGAGGAGCACCCGGAAAAATCCGGGTGGAACTGGTAGACACCAAGTCGATGAAAGAACAGCAGGCTTTTGCCACTCAGGAACTGACCATCGACTCGAAGGAGTGGAAAAAATACCAGGTAGTGCTCAAGGCTTCGGCCACCCAACCGAAATCCACACTCCGCATCTTCCTCGCCTCGCCGGAAACGGTCGATCTGGAACACATTTCCCTCTTCCCGGTCGATACGTGGAACGGCCATGAGAACGGTCTGCGCAAGGACCTGGCACAGGCACTGGCCGACCTGAAGCCGGGCGTGTTCCGCTTCCCCGGCGGCTGCATCGTGGAGGGCAGCAACCTGGAGACGCGCTACGACTGGAAGAAATCGGTGGGACCGGTGGAAAACCGTCCGCTCAACATGAACCGTTGGCAATATACGTTTGCCTACCGCTTCTACCCCGACTACTACCAGAGCTACGGGTTGGGATTTTATGAATACTTCGTCCTGTCGGAAGAAATCGGTGCCGAACCGCTGCCGGTGGTGAACTGCGGCCTGGCCTGCCAGTACCAGAACACCGATGCCGATGCCCACGTGCCGGTGGACGAACTGGACAGCTACATCCAGGACGCACTCGACCTGATAGAGTTTGCCAACGGCGATACTTCCACCGAGTGGGGCAAACTGCGTGCCGAAATGGGACACCCGGCTCCGTTCAACCTGAAGTTCATCGGCATCGGCAACGAACAATGGGGAAAAGAATATCCCGAACGTCTGGAACCCTTCGTGAAGGCCATCCGCAAGGCTTATCCCGACATTCAGATTGTGGGCAGTTCCGGCCCGAACTCCGAAGGGGAAGACTTCGACTATCTCTGGCCCGAAATGAAACGCATCAAGGTCGATCTGGTGGACGAGCACTTCTACCGTCCCGAAGCCTGGTTCCTGAGCCAGGGAGCACGCTATGACAACTACGACCGCAAAGGCCCGAAAGTGTTTGCCGGCGAATATGCCTGCCACGGCAAAGGCAAGAAGTGGAACCACTTCCATGCCTCGCTGCTGGAAGCTGCCTTCATGACGGGACTGGAGCGCAACGCCGACATCGTGCACATGGCCACCTACGCCCCCCTGTTCGCCCATGTCGAAGGTTGGCAATGGCGTCCGGACCTGATCTGGTTCGACAACCTCCATTCGGTGCGCACGGTCAGCTACTACGTACAGCAGCTGTACGCACAGTATAAAGGCACCAACGTCCTGTCCCTCACCATGAACAAGCAGCCGGTGACGGGTGCGGAAGGGCAGAACGGACTGTTTGCAAGCGCCGTCTACGACCGGCAGACCAACGAAATCATCGTGAAGGTGGCCAATACTTCGGACCAGACGCAGACGCTGAACATGAAGTTCGAAGGCATGAAGAAGAATGAGTCGCTCGCTGCGGGCCGTTGCATCAAGCTGTCTTCGGCAGACCCGGACAAGGACAACACCATCGAGCAGCCCACTGCCATCGTGCCGCAGGAAAGCACGCTGCAGGTAAGCGGCCAGTCGCTGCAGGCAGAGCTGGAACCTAACACGTTCGCAGTTTACATCTTGAAGAAATAAGCATCTCCTCCCGGAAGCAAACAGAAAAAAGGCGTGCAGGATTCAGGGAAACTTCCCTTTCCTGCACGCCCTTGGTTTTTCCGCCTGCTGCATCCATACTCAGCGGTTGAACAACTCAAAGGTGAACTTCACCCCAATCTCCTTGTACTGCCAGTTGGCAAAACCGGCAAACACGCCGAAGTCGAAGATGTGGGTGCCGATGCCATACCCCAACTCGATGTAGGGATTCAGGTGGGGGACAAACAGCATGTTGAAGTACAGCCGCTCGTTCAGGACGTATTGCGTGTATTTCTGAAGGTGCCGCATCAGCAGGAAAGGTGCCTCATAGGTCACATGGCCGCGCAGATATTTGCGCGAGGAGTTGTACCAGCGGCTGTCCAGCAACTGAAACACGCCGCCAATGTCATCGCTCCATCCCGTCGGCAGGTTGGAACGGCGCAGATAGGCAAAATCCACGAAATACAGTTCTTCCTGGTCGGTGAACGCTCCTCCTCCTGCCCTGAAATACAGGTTGCGCATGAGACCCAAAGGCAACTGGTACTGAATGTCCATCTCGATGCGCTCGTAACGTCCCGAATTTTTAAGCACCCCCTTGATGCCGCGTTCCCAGTCGACCGTTATCGTCGGATAGCGGGAATAAAGGTTCACCTTGCGGGTTCCGTTCATATAGTAATACTGTCCCGGGGTCCATGTCAGTCGCAGCTGGGGAGCAAAACTCGTATAAGTGTGGCGGAACTTGCTCAGAATGTCGTCCAGGCTGACGTCCGGAAGCAAAGGGGAAGACACCTGCGGTTCTGTGTCCGAACGTGTGAGCGAAGACAAATACGAATCTGACAGCACAAACCGGGAGCGTTCGGCTTCAGTGCGCCGGTGTATGGAAAGGCCCACGTCCAGCGTCAGCCCATTGACGATTTCCCAGCTTTGTTGCAAAGTCAGGTACTGGTCCTTGAAATAATCCAGATGAATCTGGTTGAAATCGAAAATGCTGTCGGGGATGGACTCCAGGTCGTCAAGCACGTCGCTGCTGTAAATGCGGTTTCCGTTGCCCACCTCCACGTGCAAGGAAACCCGCTTGGCAGGCCAGTAATCGAAATCGTTCCTGATGCGCCAGTAAAACTCCTTTTGCTTGAAGTTGTAACCGACACGTGGTACGATGCTGAGCAGGCGGTCGCCCGAGAACAGACGGTTGTACTTGAATTCCATCCGGTAAGAAATGCCGTTCGAACCGCTGTAGCTCAACAGCAACGGATTGATTATGGGTGAAAAGCGCACTGTGCCCAGTTTCTTGAAATCCGCCGTGTAACGGCTGGTCAGCACATCGCCTACCTCCCTCCAGAATACAAAATGCCCGTTGGTTGCCCGTCTGTATGAATGAGCCGTGTCGCGGCTCAGGAAGTAATCCCGGTACAGGTTCTCTTCATGTGCCGTAAGCGGAACAGGGCGCAAGGAGTTGAAGAGAACCGTGTCACGCCGGTAGGCATTTGTGTCGGTGCTCAGCGTATAAGACTCTGTCAGATCGTATTTCGACTTAACCGGTTTCCGCCGTTCGTCTGTCTGCTTTTGCTGAATATCGGTATATTCCAGTGTGGCCATGTAACTATAGTCTATCACGTTGCCAAGCATCCGGAAGGAACCCTCCATGTCGCAGTGGACAGGCAGGAACTCGTCGGGTGCCCCCACCTCTCCCATGCGAAGCAGGGTGCTGAAACGGAGCATCTCGGACCGTCCGGAAAAGCGGACCTCCCGGATGCTCCACACATTGTCGCTCACAATCAGGTATCCCCCCACCAGCTGAAAACTCTTGCTCCTGGGCACAAAGCGTATTTTGTACTGCCGGTCATGAGGCTCGCCCATGACCGAATCCACATAATATATATAGTGCTTTCCGGCATTGGGAGCCAGGGGCGAAAGCAGTTTGTCGTAGAGCAACGTGGAGGAATAGACATTGACGTGGAAATATTCCAGCAACCGGCCGTCCGCTTCCCAAACCCCGGAAGCCGTCCCCATACCGGCCCTCACCTTCTGGTCGTAGATGTCGGGAGCTGTGAAATGCAGGTTGCTATAAGTCTCAATCAGGTATTCCCTCACCCCCCTGCGCAAACGGAACATGGTGGGCAGGAAGCGAATCAGGTAATTCTTCTTGCGGATGTTCACCCGACCCTTGATATACAAATCGGCACGGTAATCGTCGATGATACTTTCGTAGAAAGGAGCAAAGAAAATCACTTTTTCCATCAGGGAATCGGCCACTGTTCCCCGCTTCCCATACGGGTTCCGCGTATCTTCGGCATGAACATCCGCCCCGGACAGAAGCATACAGAACAGCCCTATACACATATATACAACAGAGTGCCTCACGTACAATCATCTCCTTTAAACAGGACAAATATACCGAAAAGGCGTGCTCTGAAAGCCTGCAACCGACAAAAGAAAAGAAAAATATGTCAAAAATACGTTTTCTGTTCCGAAGGTGTGATCCATCTGCCGGCTTCTGGAAATTACAGTCTTTCCGGTAAACGTCCCTTTTTTTGACATATTTGTTTCATGTTTGCGTCATATTTAATTTTTTCTTTTTACATTTGTGCTGTAAAACACGGTTTTGCAGCAGTATGGTAAAAACAGGCTTATCAAATATCAATATTCCGGAACTGATTACAGACATGTGGTCGCCATTGAACGAGGAACAGCGCGGATTCCTCTCCAACCACTTTACGCTTCAGAATTACAAAAAGAACGAAATCATCTATTACGAGGGGGAAACTCCCACCCACCTGATGTGTCTGCTCAGCGGAAAGGTGAAGATTTACAAAGACGGCGTAGGCGGAAGAAGCCAGATCATCCGGATGATAAAGCCCGTAGAATACTTTGCCTACCGTGCCTATTTTGCCCAGGAAGACTTCGTGACTACCGCTGCTGCCGTGGAAACTTCCACCATCTGCCTGATTCCCATGAGTACCGTCACCACCTTGGTGCAGCAAAACAACGCACTGGCCATGTTCTTTATCAGGCAACTGTCCATCGACCTGGGCATAGCCGACGAACGGACCGTAAATCTCACCCAAAAACACATCCGTGGACGCCTGGCCGAATCGCTGCTTTTCTTGAAAGAAAGTTACGGGCTGGAAGAAGACGGCTCCACACTCAGCATCTACCTCTCGCGCGAAGACCTGGCCAACCTGTCCAACATGACCACCTCCAACGCCATCCGTACCCTGTCGCAATTTGCCTCTGAACGACTGATTACCATCGACGGCAGGAAAATCAAAATCATCGACGAAGAAAAGCTGAAAAAAATCAGCAAGATAGGCTGAACCTACTCCGCACAAAAAAAGCCGTATGGCCCGGCAGACTCATACGGCATGATTTTTTCGCGGCATTTCCCCTTAGTGTTCCAAGAGATAACGCTCGGCTTCGATGGCTGCCTGACAACCTGTAGCGGCCGCCGTGATGGCCTGCCGGTAGCGGGAATCCGCCACATCGCCGGCAGCAAACACGCCAGGCACCTTTGTGCGGGGAGTTCCCGGCTCGGTCAGGATGTAGCCCACGCTGTCCGTATCAAGATAAGGCTTGAATATGTCTGAGTTAGGTTCGTGACCAATGGCGAGGAAGAAGCCGTCGATGGGCAAATCGTAACGGGTCTCATCCGGCTGTCCCAACCGTTTGACCAGGTGCACGCCTTCCACCCCGTTTTCGCCGAAAAGCCCCACAGCGTTGTGCTCGAACAGGATTTCTATCTTCTCGTTGTTCATCACTCTTTCCTGCATGATATTGGAGGCGCGCAGGAAAGGTTTGCGCACAATCAAATAAACCTTCGATGCCAGACCGGCCAGGTAGGAAGCCTCCTCGCAAGCGGTATCGCCTCCGCCCACCACGGCCACGACCTTCTTCCGGTAGAAGAAACCGTCGCAAGTGGCACACGCGCTCACGCCCATGCCGGCATACTTCTTCTCGTCCTCCAGTCCCAGATATTTGGCAGCGGCACCCGTCGCAATGATGAGGGCATCCGTCTCCACCACCTTCTCCCCGTCGATTGTTATCTTGTAGGGAGGACAACTCAAATCGGCACCGGTGGCGACACCCGGACGCAAGTCGGCTCCAAAACGCATCGCCTGCTTGCGCAAGTCATCCATCAGCCGGGGACCGTCGATACCCTCCGGATAACCGGGGAAGTTCTCTACTTCGGTGGTCGTGGTCAGTTGCCCGCCCGGCTGCAAACCTTCGTACAGCACAGGGGCAAGGTTGGCACGTCCCGCATATATCGCTGCCGTATAGCCGGCAGGCCCGGAACCAATAATCAAACATCTGACTTTTTCTGTTTCCATCGTTATCTGTTTTTTTAGTATGTTAGCAAATTTGTGTATTTATAATCTGTTGAATCTATCTCAAATCAATGATTTCAGCCGTGGGATATTCCTTCTCATCGAACACAAAGAAGGTGTCCGGATAGGCCAGTCCCGTCTGATAGGACCGGATTGCTATCACCGTCTCTACTCCGTCCCGCAGCCGGGTGGTGATTTGCAAAGGAGCATAAGAACGGGCCGACACCTGCAGGACAACGACCTGCAAATCTTCTTTGGGCGAGTCGGCCGTGAGGACTATTTCGCGCACTTGCTGCCCTGCGGCATGGGTGGTCGGGCCCAACGCCAACCGATAGCCCTGTTTATAAATGGACAAAAGGGCGTATGGATTGAGCGTGCGCAATTCTTCGGCAGAGGGATTGGACACGTTCACCTCATCGTTGGAGGCCACATGGCTCCACTGCGTATGTCCGTCAAACCAGGTTGTCACGCCGGGCATATCGAGCCGGAACTTCTCGCCCTTCAGGCAAATGGTTCCATCGAAACTACCATCCTCGGACTGCACCGTAAAGGCAGACTTCACTCCTCCCGCTTTCCGGAAAGCCCCGGCCACGGCATCCAGCACTTGCGCAGCTTCCTGCTGCTGTGCGTTCGCAGTATGCACGGCACAAGACAAAACCCCGAGGAGCAATAAGCTATAAACAAAACGTTTCATCGTTCCTTCCTATAATCATAAAATAAAAACAAAAGGATTACTGCAAACTGTTCAGCCGCATCTCCAGGTCGGCCTCGTCCGCACAGAGCACTTCGCGCGGCTTGCTGCCTTGCGCCGGTCCCACAATGCCGGCTTTCTCCAGCTGGTCCATCAAGCGCCCCGCCCGGTTGTAGCCGATGGAGAATTTCCGCTGAATAAGCGACGTGGAACCCAACTGATGGATGACAATCAGTTGTGCCGCCGCCTGGAAAAGGGGATCCAAGTGGTTCAGGTCCACATCGGACAAATCACTACCCCCGTTTTCGTCCTCGCATTCGGGCAGGAAGAAAGCCGTGGGATAGCCCTGCTGGCCGGCAATGTAGCGGGTGATGTCCGCCACTTCCGGCGTATCAATAAACGCGCACTGCACCCGTATCGGGTCGGCACCCTGCAAGAACAGCATATCGCCCCGCCCTATCAGCTGGTTGGCACCGGGACGGTCGAGAATCGTGCTCGAATCGATGCGCTGCGACACCCTGAAGGCTATGCGGGCCGGGAAGTTAGCCTTGATGGTGCCCGTGATGATGTTGGTCGTAGGCCGCTGGGTGGCAATGATCATGTGGATGCCGACGGCACGCGCCAACTGGGCGATGCGGGCAATGGGCAACTCGACATCCTTGCCCGCCGTCATGATCAGATCGCCAAACTCGTCAATGACCACCACGATGTAAGGCATGTACTTATGCCCTTTCTCCGGATTCAACTGCCGGTTGATGAACTTGGCGTTATATTCCTTGACGTTGCGCACGTGGGCAAGTTTCAGCAGGTCGTAGCGGGTGTCCATCTCCACACAGATGGACTTCAGTGTCTGCACCACCTTGGTCACATCGGTAATGATGGGCTCCACCTCGTTGGGCAATTTGGCAAGGTAGTGGTGTTCAATGACCGAATAGATGCTGAACTCCACTTTCTTGGGGTCGACCAGCACAAACTTCAATTCCGCCGGATGCTTCTTGTACAACAAGGAGGTGATGATGGCATTCAGTCCCACAGACTTTCCCTGCCCCGTGGCACCGGCCACAAGCACATGGGGCATCTTTGCCAGATCGACAATGAACACTTCGTTCGTAATGGTCTTGCCCAATGCAATGGGCAGTTCATAGGTGGATTCCTGGAACTTCTTGCTGCCGATAATGCTCCGACCCGACACAATCTTGGGATTGGAGTTCGGGACTTCGATGCCGATGGTTCCTTTTCCGGGAATGGGGGCGATGATGCGAATGCCCAAGGCAGACAGGTTCAAGGCAATGTCGTCCTCCAGGCCACGGATGCGGGATATGCGGACTCCCTGTGCCGGAGTGATTTCGTAGAGTGTCACCGTGGGCCCCACCGTAGCTTTGATACTGTTTATCTCGATGCCGAAACTACGCAGGGTGTTTACAATCTTGTCCTTGTTGGCATTCTGCTCGTTCATATCGACGGTCGGCTCGTCATTCTCGAAGCTCTTCAGCAGGTCAATGGTTGGGAAATGGTAGTTCTCCAGGTCAAGTCGCGGGTTGTAAGGCTCATTCGCTACACCCTGGTATGCTTCGTCGGGAATGCTTTCCACCTCAAAGGAAGGGACTTTCGCAGCATCGTCCGCCGGACGGACAGGTGCATCCGGCTCGGCCACCGCCACTTCCACCGACATGGGGACATCTCCGGTTTTCTCCTTCTGCGGCTCGGCCTGATGAACCGGCATCGCGGGTTCATTCACGTCAAGTGTCAGTTCGACGGCATGTGCCGCCGGTTCTTCCTGAACGGACATTCCGGCAGGTTGTTCCTTCTCCTCCTCTGTTTCTTCCGGTTTGTCTGCCGACACTGCTTCACCGTCCGCTGACGGTACGGCATCGGCGGACTGCTCCCTGCCCTTCCTCTTCAAAAAGCCCAAGGTGAGCAGATTGCGCATCCAGACCATCGTGCGGCTACTCACATAAATCAGGAAGCAAACTGCCGTGGCCAGCAACAGCAGCCACACGCCCGGCACGCCTATCTGAGAAACCAACCAACGGCTCACATTGTAGCCGTGCATGCCGCCCGGACAGATGAACGAATCCTGGAACCGGTCATTGAGGGCAAAACCCAGAAATACAGAAAACCAGACCAGCAACAGCGAACAGCCCACAAACCACCGCCACAACCGCACCTCGCGCACCTTCATCAGTTTCAAGCCGGTCACGGCCAGAAATATCAATATAAAAAAAGACGAAACGCCGAAGCAGTCGTTTATGAGGTAATCGGCCAGTTGTGCTCCCCGCGAACCGGCATAGTTGTGCACACCGTTGTCTGTGGAAGCGAGTTCCTGCGCATTTCCCCCGTCGATGATGCTCTGGTCGGCTGCCCCCGTGAAAAAGAACGAAGAGAACGCCAACAGCAGATAGACGGAAAACAGCACCAACGTCAGCCCTACGATGAAATGCAAGGTATCGCTCTTGCAAACACTGATAAACTTTTTAAAAGGAGTAAAAACAGCCTCTGTATCTTTTGGCACATTATTCTTCATTGCTTAAAAAAATCCTCTTAGTGAATGATAAGACTGTGCAAAAGTAATAAATAAACCACAATATCGCAGGTCTCCAACTGTTTTTTGCACGTTTGCCCTGAAATTCCGTTTTTGCCGAAACGCTTTTATCCCTTGCATGTCGGGACACTTGTTCCGGCATCGTCCCACAATGCCGTCGGCAGGCAGGAGCGGTACGGTTGCCTCGTGTTGCAGGTACGTCGCAAGAACACGGAAACAATGTATAAACAAGGTATAAATAAGGTATAAATACCCCGTTTGTTCCATACAGGTGTCGAACGTGCTCCACACCTGTATGGAACAAACGGGATGCCTGTACCGAACACGTTCGACACAGGCATCCCGCAAGCGGCTTGTACATAACTATCCGACCGCCTCTAACAAAGCCTGTTCTTTTCTGGTAAGCGACTGTCTGACTAACCGGTATGAATCGGCTACGAGTTCTTTGATGCGACTATCGGGCACGTCGCTGTTGAAATACACATCGCTCCACGAACGTTTGTTCATGTGCCATGCCGGCCGGATGCCGTCATATTGCAACCGCAAGGTCTCCGCCCTGTCTGGACTCATCTTGACGCAACATCGGTCGAACGCTGTGATATTGACATAGCAAAACCATTTGCTGCCGATGTAAAAGCAAAGTATATCCCGGCTGTAAGCATCTTTCAGCGCGGTAAAAGGCATCTTTTCCGTCACGCCCGGAAGCGAGAGGCAATAGTCTCTGAATTCTTCTACATTCATCATGCAACAGTTCCTTTCGTTATCCATCATTTCCTAAAATAATCCTCTTAGTGAATGATAAGACTGTGCAAAAGTAATAAACAAACCACAATATCGCAGGTCTCCAACTGTTTTTTGCACGTTTGCCCCGAAATTCCACTCTTGCCGCAGTACGTCGCAAGAACACAGAAACAATGTATAAATAAGGTATAAACACCCCGTTTGTTCCATACAGGTATCGAACGTGCTCCACACCTGTATGGAACAAACGGGATGCCTGTACCGAACACGTTCGACACAGGCATCCCGCAAGCGGCTTATACATACCCCTGCGAGAGGGTATCCGCACACCTCTAAACGGGAAAAGGAGACGGACTGATATACATAAAAATCTGCGAATATGCCTCTTTGAAATCAAGAGAGTTAGAACATTATCTCGTTTTCGAGTAATGAGTTGGCAACCGTCCTAATTGCCGTGGTTCGCATCGCTTTGCTTGTTCCGGTAACTCTTACGGTTACAGAAAATTAGTATAATCCTCTAAAACCTCAAAAGACAAACTACGAAAGAGGATGGGAAAATACTATTTGCTCTTTTAAAGCTGTTTCAGAAAGCCTTATATTCCCTTCAAAATCTTCATAGCTTGAAACGTCTGTTGGAATATGAAACCGATATTCAATCAGACGGGCATCGCTATCATCACCATATCCTCGCAAACTATATGATTTAAGTTCATTTTTATCAGTTGCCGGATGGACGAACATGCCAATGCGCCCTTTCATCCGATACAAATATGCAATGACTTGGTTCACATCTGCAACGTAATCAATCTGATCTTTATATTTAGCATCCAAGATAACGCTTCTTTCTTCGTCATAAAAATCAGGATAGCGTAAAAAAACATTTCTTTTCTTATTCTTATTTCGGCTATATCCCAACCAAATACCTCCGAATTTCTGCCTGTTATTCGGATGCTTGAACCCTAACGGAACAAGCAATGTGCTTAGATACTCTTCCCAAAGCCATGACACATCGAACAGAATACCATAAATTTCATCCTTGTTTTGTCCGTATCCCAATCGTTCATGGCTTAGTATTTTCAGGCAAAGCTTCTGTAAAGGTACATATTGTGTATAGTAGGGGTGCATAACAGGTCTCAAATTGCTTTTGATTACCTGTTGCCTGTCTTGTTTCTGATACGTTGAAGTAGCCGAAACTATTTGGGAAACATTTTCTTGCGTATCTACGTTTGTGTGCAATACCATTTCACCCAACCGTTTAGTGCGTATATACTCCACCGTATGGCGTATCAGTTGGGTAACATGATTGTCATAACCAAACTCCCTCGTGCGGTATGCCACACGCCCATTGAAAGGCATGTTGCACTTGATATGCCGGCTGATGTCAATCGTGCCTCTCAGGTTGCAGTCGTTGTATTCGTTTCGCCGATATTCCTTATAAAGACCTTGCACCAACGCTTTATTCAGGAAATAGGGAAACAGATGCAGCAGGAAGTCAAATACCTGCTCGTCTGTAGCCGTATGCTTCAGATTGAACAGATTGACGGACAAGACTTTTTTCAACATATAGTGCAGGAAATAGTCATCACCGTTCTCCGTCCCGAACCGTGAGCGGATAGCTATGTACATATCATTCAGACCAATGAATCCGGCTAAATTGCCTGTTTTTACCACATAACCATTGCCTTTGGGTGCAATGTCAAACAGGTGTTGCCTGCCTATGCAGTCTTCACACTCCTGAAAGGACAAAGGAAAAACGAGCAAAGACTTTCCTTTGTCATCCACCAACGAAGAAACCGGAGTGTTGGCAAAAGGCAATACTTTTTCTACATGCTCCGCCAGAATATGTTCGCTATTGTCTTTCCACTCTATCATTCATGTATGCCTTCCGAATAATAAACGTTTTCCAACTTTTTCAGGTTATCAGCCGCATTGAATGAACCTCTCAGGTATTCAAAAAGCACGCCTCGCAAATGGTTTTCCCATAGTTGCTGATAAGCTTCCGACAAATTATTTTTATAGTCATATAGTTCCAATTTCTTGAAGTAAGCCCCTCCGATGTGGTAAGCCGCGCTAAGCCCTTCAATGCCTTCATTGGTTTCTTCGTCCCAAATGGCATTATTCAAGCGATTCATCTTTCTTACGATTTCATCCTTCAATTCTCCAAAACTATCCAACATACCGGTATTCTCATTTGCCTTTACTTCCTTCCATGCAAAGCGGCGACGCATGGCAAAGTCCATGCTTTCCACACTACGGTCAATGTCGTTCATCGTTCCGATGATATAGACATTTTTCGGAACATAAAAGCCTTCATAGAACGGGTCGTCCTCATCGGTTATCATGTTTTGGTATTGAGTTTTAACCCGTACTTCATCGCCCCGATAGCCGGGGTCAATACTGAAGAACAGTTCTCCGAATATCTTGGAAATTTCGCCTCGGTTTATTTCGTCGATGATGAAGACGAAAGGCTTGGAGGCTTCTTTAGTGTCATTGGTCGGTTGGGAAGAAACTATTGGTTGAGGTTGTACAGTTTGAGTTAGCGGCAAAACATCGGGATGATTAAAATGTTCTGTTTTTAAAGTATCAATATAATTATTGTTTTTTACTTGTCTTGTTCTATCTAATAGACCTTGTACAATGCCTCTGTAATAAGAATAGTCCAAAGTATTCCCAATAATATTAGTAAAATCATTGAAACGTTCGTTTCTAATATCAAACTGACCTTTAGAAATATAGAAATCATAAATCCTTTTGATATAATCTATTTGAGCTTTTTGGTAATCATTTGTTTTCAAAAATTCTATTACTTCTTTTCCTTGTATTCTTTCTCCTGGCCTTATCTTTACATGCAATTCTGTCCTATTACGTCTAAAATCAGAGTATAAGACAGCTTGGTTCTTCTTTATATCGTTGACCAAAATATCATAAACCTCATCAAAAGACTTACCTTGCCTTTTTAATATAATTTGTTCTGATGGCATTACAGGAAGTTCATCATTTGAGCTAGTATCAGTAGAACCATTTATATTTATCGCCCTCTTACAAAACTCCTTAAACACCCCATCTTTTCGTTCAAATCCTATATTGCCTCT
>CAYPUJ010000028.1:0-22672 GCA_964413805.1 uncultured Bacteroides sp.
AAATGGATTGCCTGTACGGAACAAACGGATTGCCTGTATGGAGCAAACGGGTTGCTTGCACCCATCATTTTCCGGATGTGAATGAAATGTGAAGTTTCTACTATCTTTGTTATACACAGTATGTTACAGGATTTTAATTAAAGGAAGCGGTTTCGTGGAGACAGGGATGGAAATATACGCGATTCCCGACATCCGGCGTGGTTGTGGCCGGAGGAAAGCTTCCCGGTTTTTGCTGAGGTTTCAAGTTTTTTTTCATACCTTTGTGGTGTGAACTGTTAAAAAGGTTGTATGTGTGCTGGGACTGCAGGTGGATTTTGCTTCTGTTGCCGGTATATTGTGCGGCAGTATGGTCATTCCGATGGCTCTGAAAACTACGCCAACGATACATTGCCCGGCGACAATCCCTCAGTGGCTTATGCAACGGAGGCGTGTTGCGGCATTGTACGAAGAAAGATTGTTAAATATTATAGAAACACATAAGAATATATGGGAACCATCACAGCGGAAAGTATAGTCAGTGACCTGCGCTATCTGCAGTTGTTGTCACGCAGCTTCCCGACGATTGCCGATGCCAGTACGGAAATCATCAACCTGGAAGCCATCTTGAACCTGCCCAAAGGCACGGAACACTTTCTGACGGACATTCATGGTGAGTACGAAGCCTTTCAGCATGTGCTGAAGAATGCTTCGGGGGCTGTGAAGCGGAAGGTGAACGAAATCTTCGGCCATACGTTGCGGGAGAGTGAGAAGAAAGAGATCTGCACGTTGATTTACTATCCGGAAGAGAAGCTGCAACTGGTCAAGGCGCGCGAGACCGACCTGGACGACTGGTATCAGATTACGCTGAACCAGCTGGTGAAGGTGTGCCAGAACGTTTCCTCCAAGTACACACGCTCGAAGGTGCGCAAGGCTTTGCCCAGGGAGTTCTCCTACATCATCCAGGAACTCCTGCACGAGTCGAGCATCGAACCCAACAAGCACGACTACATCAATGTCATCATCAGCACCATCATTTCTACGAAGCGTGCCGATGACTTCATCGTGGCCATGTGCAACCTGATTCAGCGGCTCACCATCGACTCGCTGCACATCGTGGGCGACATATACGACCGTGGCCCCGGGGCGCATATTATCATGGACACCCTTTGCGACTATCATAATTTCGACATCCAGTGGGGCAACCACGACATCTTGTGGATGGGAGCCGCAGCGGGCAACGATGCCTGCATGGCCAACGTCATCCGGATGTCGATGCGCTACGCCAATTTGGCCACGCTGGAGGACGGCTACGGCATCAACCTGTTGCCGCTTGCCACCTTTGCCATGGACACGTATGCCGACGACCCCTGCACCATCTTCATGCCGAAGCTGAACTTTGCCGACGGAAAGTACAACGAAAAGACCTTGCGGCTGATTACGCAGATGCACAAGGCCATCACCATCATCCAGCTGAAGCTGGAGGCGGAAATCATCAGCCGCCGTCCGGAGTTTGGGATGGAAGGGCGCAAGCTGTTGCACAAGATTGACTTCGGGCGGGGCGTGTTCGTCCACGAAGGCAAGGAATATCCCCTGCGCGACACCTGCCTGCCCACCGTGGACCCTGCCGACCCCTACCGCCTGACGGAAGAGGAACGGGAACTGATGGACAAGCTCCATGCATCGTTCATGAACAGCGAGAAGCTGAAGAAGCACATGCGTTGCCTGTTTACTTACGGGGGCATGTACCTGGTGTGCAACAGCAACCTGCTCTACCATGCCTCCATCCCGCTGAACGAGGACGGAAGTTTCCGCCGCGTGCGCATCGGAGAGAAAGAGTATTGGGGGCGCAAGCTCCTGCTCAAGACCGACCAGCTGATACGCACTGCCTATTTCGACGAGGACGGCTCGGCGGAGAAGCCGTTTGCGCTCGACTACGTGTGGTACATGTGGTGCGGGCCGGATGCTCCTTCTTTTGACAAGGACAAGATGGCGACTTTCGAACGCTACTTCCTTTCGGACAAGGATATGCACAAAGAGAACAAGGGATATTACTACACCCTGCGGAACCGTGCTGACATCTGCGACAACATCCTGCGGGAGTTTGGCGTGGAGCCGGGACCGCATTCGCACATCATCAACGGCCACGTGCCCGTGAAGACGATAAAAGGAGAAAAGCCCATCAAGGCCGATGGCAAGCTGCTGGTGATTGACGGCGGTTTCTCGAAAGCCTACCAGCCTGAGACGGGCATCGCCGGATATACGCTGGTCTACCATTCGCACGGGTTGCAGCTGGTGCAGCACGAGCCTTTCCAAAGCCGGCAGAAAGCCATCGAAGAAGGGCAGGACATCAAGTCGACCACCTTTGTCATCGAGTTCAACTCGCAGCGCATGATGGTGAAGGATACCGACAAGGGAAAAGTGCTGGAGACGCAGATTCGCGACCTGGAAAAACTGCTGGTGGCCTACCGTACAGGATTTATCAAGGAAAGAGAGTAAAACGAAGGGAAGAATGATGCAGCAGGCTTTCGAGCAAATGATAGCAACCACCGTCGGCGTGACCGGGCAACAGGTGGGGAAGACCTTGGCCTTGCTGAAGGAGGGAGCCACCGTGCCTTTCATCAGCCGCTACCGCAAAGAGGCGACGGGCGGGCTGGACGAGGTGCAGATAGGGCAGATTGAGGATTGCTATGCCCGCTTGTGCGAAACGGCCAAGCGGAAGGAAACCATTGTCAACGCCGTCAGCGAACAGGGGAAAATGACACCGGAGCTCAGGAAACGCATCGAGGAGACGTGGGACAACGCCGTGCTGGAGGATATCTACCTGCCCTACAAGCCAAAACGCAGGACACGGGCGGAAGTCGCCCGCCAGAAGGGGCTGGAACCGTTGGCCGCCTTGCTGATGCTGCAGCGGGAGGCAGACCCGGAGGCGCGTGCCGCTTCTTTTGTGAAAGGAGAAGTGGGCAGTGCCGACGAGGCGTTGAAGGGAGCCCGTGACATCATTGCCGAGTGGGTGAGCGAGGACGAGCGTGCGCGAAACACGGTGCGGAACGCTTTTGCCCGTACAGCCCTGCTGACAGCCAAAGTGGTGAAGGGGAAAGAGGAGGAAGCCGCCAAGTACCGGGACTATTTCGACTGTGCCGTGCTGCTGAAGCATTGTTCTTCGCACCGCCTGCTTGCCATCCGGCGGGCCGAGGCGGAGGGACTGCTGAAGGTGGGCATTGCGCCGTCAGACGAAACGCTCTGCCTGGAGCGGTTGGAACGGCAGTTCGTGCGGGGACGCAATGCCTGCGGACAGCAGGTAGTCGAGGCGGTGAAGGATGCGTACAAACGCCTGTTGAGGCCTGCGCTGGAAACCGAGTTTGCCGCCTTGAGCAAGGAGCGTGCCGACGAAGAAGCCATCCGGGTGTTTGCGGCCAACCTGCGCCAGTTATTATTGGCTCCCCCGTTGGGGCAGAAGCGCGTGATGGGCATCGACCCCGGTTTCCGCACGGGTTGCAAGGTGGTGTGCCTGGATGCGCAGGGCAATCTGCTGCACAACGAGAATATCTATCCGCACCCTCCGGTCAACAAGCCGAAAGAAGCCTTTGCCAGGGTGCTGAAGATGGTGGAGGCCTATCGGATTGATGCCATTGCCATCGGGAACGGAACGGCCGGACGGGAGACGGAAGACTTCCTGCGGCGGCATTCGTTCACGCGCGACGTGCAGCTTTTTGTTGTCAGCGAGCAGGGGGCTTCGATCTATTCGGCTTCCAAGCTGGCACGTGAGGAGTTTCCCGAATACGATGTGACCGTCCGGGGGGCTGTGTCCATCGCCCGGCGGCTGATGGACCCTTTGGCCGAGTTGGTGAAGATAGACCCCAAGTCCATCGGAGTGGGGCAGTATCAGCACGATGTGAACCAGGCAAAGCTGAAAAAGTCGCTGGAACAGACCGTGGAGAACTGTGTCAATCTGGTCGGGGTCAACCTGAACACGGCAAGCCGCCATTTGCTGACTTACGTGTCGGGACTGGGTCCCCAGTTGGCACAGAACATTGTCGATTACCGGGCGGAGCACGGCGCGTTTGCTTCCCGCAGGGAGTTGATGAAGGTGCCGCGCATGGGTGCGAAAGCATTCGAGCAGTGTGCCGGTTTCTTGCGGATTCCGGGTGCGGCCAATCCGTTGGACAATACGGCCGTCCATCCGGAAAGCTATGGCATCGTCGGGCAGATGGCAAAAGACTTGGGGCATACGGTGGCCGAACTGATAGCCGACAAAATACTCCGGGCGAAGATAGAACCGGAACGTTACCTCACCGCGACTGTCGGTATGCCGACACTGACCGACATCTTGCAGGAACTGGAGAAGCCGGGACGCGACCCACGGTCGTCCATCAAGGTGTTCGAGTTTGACAAGAATGTCCGTTCCATCGGCGACCTGCGGGTGGGGATGGAGCTTCCGGGCATTGTGGGCAACATCACGAACTTCGGTGCCTTTGTTGACATAGGCATCAAGGAAAACGGGTTGGTACACCGTTCGCAGTTGTCGGACAAGTATGTGGCCGACCCGAACGAGGTGGTTTCCATCCATCAGCACGTGTGGGTGAAGGTGACAGGCATTGACGAAGTGCGCAAACGCATCCAACTCAGTATGGCGGGCGTGGAGCAGCAGCGATAGAAAAAAAGAAACGGGAGAGGGAGAAGTAAGGATGGAACAGAATCCGGAATTGGAACTTGCATGGAGGTTTGTCGTGGAAACGGGCACAAACCTGTTTCTGACGGGAAGAGCAGGCACGGGAAAGACCACCTTTTTGCGCAGGCTGAAAGCCGAAAACCCGAAACGGATGATCGTGTTGGCACCCACGGGCATTGCTGCCATCCACGCCGAAGGGGTTACGATCCACTCGTTCTTTCAGTTGCCTTTTGCGCCCTATGTACCCGACAGTTCGTTCATGGCCGATGACAAGGCCGCTTATCGGTTTCGTTTCAGCAAAGAGAAAATAAACATCATCCGCAGCATCGATCTGCTAGTGATAGACGAGATTAGCATGGTGCGTGCCGACTTGCTGGATGCGGTGGATCAGGTGTTGCGCCGCTATCGGGACCGCAACAAGCCTTTCGGCGGTGTGCAGCTTCTGCTGATAGGCGACCTCCGGCAGTTGGCTCCGGTGATCAAGGATGCAGACTGGCTGTTGCTGAAGAAGTATTATGATACGCCTTATTTCTTTTCCAGTCATGCCTTGAAGCAAACGGATTATTGCGTCATCGAGTTGAACATGGTATATCGGCAGAAGGAAGGCTTGTTTCTGGACTTGCTGAACCGCATCCGCGACAATTCGTGCGACAGGCAGGTGCTGGAGACGCTCAACCAACGGTATATCCCTGATTTCCATCCCCGCAAGGAAGAAGGTTACATTCGCCTGGTGACGCACAACTATCAGGCTCAGCGCATCAACGACAGGGAGTTGCAGGCATTGCCGGGGCGCACTTATCCGTTTCGGGCGACCGTCGAAGGCAAGTTCCCCGATTTTGCTTACCCCACGGACGAGGTGTTGGAACTGAAGAAGGGGGCGCAGATTATGTTTGTCAAGAACGACACCTCCGGTGAACACCGTTATTATAATGGCATGATCGGAGAAGTGACAGCCGTTTCTCAAACCGGCATTGAAGTCCGCAGCAAGGATGCAAACGTCTCGTTTGCCTTGCAGAAGGAGGTGTGGAACAATGCCAGGTATGTATTGAACGATGCGACCAGGGAAATAACCGAAGAAATCGAAGGTACCTTCCGCCAATATCCCGTCAAGTTGGCGTGGGCCATTACCATCCATAAGAGCCAGGGACTGACTTTTGAACGGGCCATCATCGACGTGAGTGCTTCCTTTGCGCACGGACAGGTGTATGTGGCTTTAAGCCGCTGCAAGACGTTGGAGGGTCTGGTGTTGAGCAAACCGTTTTCGGCCGATGCCATCATAAACGATGCGGCGGTGGATGCTTTCACGGCTCAGGCACGGCAGAACATTCCCAGTACGGAACGTGTCAGCCGGTTGCAGCAGGCATACTTCTATGATTTGTTGGCCGGGTTGTTCGACTTCCAGCCTTTGGAACAGGCGTTGAGGAAGTACGTGAGGTTGATAGATGAGTTCCTTTACAGACTTTATCCGCAGCAGTTGGCGGCCTACAAAACGGAGATAGCCCGTTTCCATGAGAAAGTGACGGAGGTAGCCCGGAAATTCAATGTGCAATATACCCGTTTGGTCAACACGGAAGCAGACTATGCCACGAACGGAGTGTTGCAGCAACGCATCCATTTGGGGGCTGCTTATTTCCTGGAACAGATAAGCCCTCTGGAACAGATATTGTCTGCTACGGTGCTGGGCACCGACAACAAGGAACTGAAAAAAAAGCTGCTTGATGCGCAGGAAGAACTGTCTGCCGGACTGGGACGGAAAAAGGCGTTGCTCGCATTCGTGTTGAAAGAGGGATTCCACACCACTTCTTTCCTGAGGCAGAAGGCTTTGTCGGCCATAGAAAGTGTACCGCCCAAGACCAAAAAGAACAAGGTTGCCGCTGCAGGTTCCGACACGACGGGTACTGACATCCTTCATCCGGAACTTTATCGGCAGTTGATAGAGTGGCGCAACGAGCAGGCTGAACAGGCACATGTGCCTCTTTATACGATTATCCGGCAAAAGGCTGTGTTGGGCATTTGCAATCTGTTGCCCCTCGACAAGGCGGCCTTGGAACGTGTCCCTTACTTTGGAAGGCGGGGAGTGGAAAAATATGGCGATTCCATTCTGAACATGGTGCATTCTTACCTGAAGAACCGCGACAATGCCGCATCAGAGGATTGAGGCCGTGGTTCAGAAAGGAGACTTGTTTCCCCGTTCGACTTCAATCCGTATGCCAAAAGCACCGTTGGCTGATTTCAGTTCAAAGGCTCCTTTGAAGTTATTCCGTTCCCACGGCAGCGCAGAAGGATTGGGTACTTTCCATCCGTTGCGGTCATATTCTCCATAGGTATTGAGGCGCATCCCGTTCTTTAGCTTGAAGCTGCCCATTTGCAGGTTGTCGGTTGTTCCCCAAAAGCCATAGTGGTGTGTTCCGGAAAATATATTGTATAGTCCCTGCGAATAGCTGATATCAGGATTCAGGCGGAACAGGCTACTGTAATCCTTGCTTGCGTCCGGTATCTCTATTTTGAAGTCAGTCAGCTTGGGCGGTTGTATATTCATCAGACTCATGTCCAGTATGAAACCGCCATACTCTTTGATTCCGGAGAATGAAAGAGGGTCGTTGATGGACTGAATGCTCTCCCTGTTTGCGTCAACAGACAGGCTGTCGGTCGTTGTGGCCGTTTGGGAGAAGGCTTGTATTGTCCCCCACAGGAGAAATGTAATGAACAATGCAGATTCTTTCATTCCTTGTACTCATTTTATGGATTCTTCATTTTTCCAGCAACCTCTTCAGGAAGGCATCCAGTTCTTCGTCTAATCCTTCGAGGAGTTGGTCGTTGAGCAACACGGTATCATCGTCCATCAGCAGAAGTTCGGCCAGTGTTTCTTTTTCTTCATTTACGAGCACGAAAGAGTACGGCTTCAGCAGGTTGATCCGTTCAAAGGCACCGGCCTGCTTCAGTTTGTTCAACAATGGTTTCAGGATGTCTTCCACGCTGCTGTAGAAGTCATCGCCTGTATAGGTGCCCCATTCCTCAACAGCGGTACCGGCCAGTTCAGTGTCCTCGTCGTCAAAGATAATCAGTTTGCCGATATCCTGCCGGGGTTGCAGGTGAATGTCTGTCACGATTGTCATGTCTTTGCTGTCGGTGTACCTGCTTACAGCTTTCAGTATTGTTTCCTCTATGTGCGATAGGGAAGATTGGCTGAGTTCCATATTATTTATATCACTTGTATGTCTGAAAAATATCTACCTTAAACTTTTAGAACACATCCGGGAAAGATGCACTATTCTTCAAACCGTTGCATTTGCATCTGCAACCGGTTCATTGCTTCTTTTCGCTTCTCCAGTTCGTTGGCATAGTGTGTAGTCATCATGTAGTTGGGCACAGAATACGCTTCTACGCCGTTTCCTGTTTGTTTCAGCTTGACGTTGTCCACTTCAAAAGCAATGGATTGCGCCTTTTTTGCCCATTCAAAGGCTTGTGCAATGCTGTCTTGCATTTCAAAGCCCAGTGCCATGTTGTATGCTGCCTGCATTTTTTGTTTGCCCTTTTTGGATTCATAGACTTTTTCCCACAGTCTGGTTGCAGCCTTCCAGTTTTGTTCCCTTGCATAGATGGCTGCGTCGCGCATATTGACAGAACCTCCCGTGAAGAAGTAGCGGCGTGCCGTTTGCCAGTAAGGGAGCAGCTCTTTTACCGGTATGCTGCCTGCAAATTCCGATGTTTGTTTCAGCAGTTCCTTGTCGTCGATAAGCAGGCGGTTGATATGTCCCGGACTGACACCGGCTTCTTCCCAGAAGATGCTGTCGTTGCAGTTCAGGGTGGCCAACGGTCCTTGCCGTCCGGGCAGGTATATGCGTATGGTCGGGTACACTTTAACATCTATGGTTCCTATATATAGGTTGTAATAGGGGGAGAACCTTACTCTTTTCACGGCTTTCATCTGTACGTTTTCCAGTGCGATGAGAAAGTCCACGTCCAGTTGCTTCGTCAGTTGCGTCACTTCGTTTTTGCTTAGGGTAGCTTTACGCGGTATCCTGTCATTGGCCCGCAGGGCAGAATCGCAGATGACCACTTCATCGAAATAGTTTTCGTCGGCAATGGCCTGTGCAAGCGATTCGGTGGCAATGGCGGCGTCTCCGTTATAGTATCTGGTATTATGGTTTGTGTTTGTTCCGTTTTGTGAACTGTTGTCTGTATTCTCCAGAATGAGGCGGTTGTCAGGATTCTCCGGCATGTTGTTCACGATGGCTACCCGCTTCAGTTCGGCCGGGAAACTTATTTCGGCAGGTTGCATATAGTCGATTGACAGATATTCCATACTTTGGCAACCGCTTAACAGCAAGAGTATGGTTGGAATGAGCAGTCGGACATAGTCAGTCATATCTTTTCTCCTTTGTGGGTTTAGTGTTCATTATGTTCTATCTTCCAACAACAAACAAAGGTATGTTTTTCCGTTCAAAAGTGAAAGCCTTGAACGGTTAAAAACTGTTCAAGGCTTTGATGGGGTAGAAACATGTCAGCGTTTACAGATTCCTGCCGTGGCAGTTCTTGTATTTCTTACCGCTTCCACAGGGACAGGGGTCATTGCGCCCCACCGTCTTTTCCGCCCGAATCGGTTCACGCTTGGGCTGTTCGCGCGTGTCACGCCGGGCTGCTGCCTGTTGGTGCGGGTTGCTCAGGTCCTGCTTTTCTTCCTGATACTTGCTCATGTCCTGACGCCGTTCGGGGGCTGCCTGACGAACTTCCTGCGGTGCTTGCACCGGAATCTGTCCGCGCATCAGGATGGAAATGGTCTGGTTGTTGATTTTGTCTACCATAGCGTCGAACAGGTTGACGGACTCCAGCTTGTAAATCAGGAGCGGGTCTTTCTGCTCATAGCTGGCGTTTTGCACCGAATGCTTCAATTCGTCCAGTTCGCGCAGGTTCTCTTTCCATGCCTCGTCGATGACGTGCAGCAGGATGGCTTTTTCAAACGACTTCACCACCTCCTTGCACTCGCTTTCGTAGGCTGCTTTCAGGTTGCACGAAATGTTGTAGATGCGTTTGCCGTCGGTGATGGGAATCAGGATGTTCTCGTACACGTGTCCTTGGTTCTCGTACACTTGCTTGATGACCGGATAGGCTATCTGTGCCATGCGTTCCGTTTTGCGTTTGAAGAGTTCCATGGCAGCATCGAACAGCCGGTCTGTCAGTTTCTCTTTCTTTTCGTTGCGGAAGTCTTCTTCCGTGAAAGGTACTTCCATGGCGAGGGTCTGTATCACGTCCATCTTGCAGTTATCGTAGTCGGGGGCTCCGATAGCGTTGACGCACCGTTCCCATATCATGTTCACGATGTCCATGCCGATGCGTTCGCCCATCAAGGCATGCCGGCGTTTGGTGTAGACCACGGTACGCTGCTTGTTCATCACGTCGTCGTATTCCAGCAGGCGTTTGCGGATGCCGAAATTGTTCTCTTCCACCTTCTTCTGTGCCCGTTCGATGGACTTTGAAATCATGCTGTGCTCAATCATTTCACCTTCTTTGAAGCCCAGTTTGTCCATGACGCCGGCGATGCGGTCGGACGAGAACAGGCGCATCAGGTCGTCCTCCAGCGAAACAAAGAACACCGACGAACCGGGGTCTCCCTGACGTCCCGCACGGCCACGCAACTGACGGTCTACCCGTCGCGACTCATGGCGTTCCGTGCCGATAATGGCCAGACCTCCTGCCGCTTTCACTTCCGGGCTGAGCTTAATGTCGGTACCACGGCCCGCCATGTTGGTGGCGATGGTCACCGTGCTGCTTTGTCCGGCTTGTGCCACGATGTCGGCTTCTTTCTGGTGCAGTTTGGCGTTCAGCACGTTGTGCGGAATCTTGCGCATGGTCAGCATCTTGCTGAGCATTTCCGAGATTTCCACCGATGTGGTGCCGACCAGTACGGGACGTTTCGCCTTTATCATGCTTTCGATTTCTTCAATGACCGCCTTGTACTTTTCGCGTTTGGTCTTGTACACACGGTCGTTCATGTCTTTGCGGGCGATGGGTCGGTTGGTGGGGATGACCACCACGTCCAGTTTGTAGATGTCCCAGAACTCTCCTGCTTCCGTTTCTGCGGTACCGGTCATACCGGCCAGCTTGTGGTACATGCGGAAGTAGTTTTGCAGGGTGATGGTGGCAAATGTCTGCGTGGCTGCTTCTATCTTTACGCGCTCTTTGGCTTCGATGGCCTGGTGCAGGCCGTCGGAGTAGCGTCGTCCTTCCATGATGCGTCCGGTCTGTTCGTCCACGATTTTCACCTGGCCGTCGATGACCACGTATTCGTCGTCTTTCTCGAACATGGTGTAGGCTTTCAACAGCTGGTTGATGGTGTGCACCCGTTCCGACTTGATGGCATAGTTGGTCAGCAGGGCATCTTTCTTTTCCAGGCGTTGTTCTTCCGTCAGGCCGGTTTCGTTTTCCAGTTCGGAGAGTTGGGAAGCGATGTCGGGCAGGACAAAGAGGGTGGGGTCCTCCGAGTTGCCCGTAATCAAGTCGATGCCCTTGTCCGTCAGGTCCACGCTGTTCAGCTTCTCTTCGATGACGAAGTAAAGCGGGTCGGTCACTTCCGGCATTCGCTTGTTGTTCTGTTCCATGTAGATCTCTTCGGTCTTGAGCATACCGGCCTTGATGCCCTGTTCGCTCAGGAACTTGATCAGCGCCTTGTTCTTGGGCAGTGCCTTGTGGCTTCTGTACAAGGCCAGGAATCCTTCTTCCTGTTCTTTCTTGTCGCCCGATGCGATGAGGCGTTTGGCATCTGCCAGGTACTGGGTGGCCAGCTTCTTCTGTGCCTCCACCAGGCGTTCCACCAGGGGGCGCAACTGTTCGAACAGCTGGTTGTCTCCTTTGGGCACCGGGCCGGAGATAATCAACGGTGTGCGTGCATCGTCAATCAGCACCGAGTCCACCTCGTCCACGATGGCGTAGTTGTGCCGGCGTTGCACCAGGTCCTTGGGGCTGATGGCCATGTTGTCGCGCAGGTAGTCGAAGCCGAACTCGTTGTTTGTACCGAACGTAATGTCGGCCTGGTATGCTTTGCGGCGTGCTTCCGAGTTGGGGCGGTGCTTGTCGATGCAGTCCACGCTAAGCCCGTGGAACATGTAGAGCGGCCCCATCCATTCCGAGTCGCGCTTGGACAGGTAGTCATTCACGGTCACCACGTGCACGCCGTTTCCCGTCAGTGCGTTGAGGAACACGGGCAGGGTGGCTACCAGCGTTTTACCTTCACCGGTGGCCATTTCGGCAATCTTGCCTTTGTGCAACACCACGCCGCCGAACAGCTGCACGTCGTAGTGGACCATGTTCCACGTGATTTCATTGCCTCCGGCCACCCAGTGGTTCCGGTAGATGGCTTTGTCGCCTTCGATGCGCACAAAATCCTTGTTGGTGGCTGCCAGCTGGCGGTCGAAGTCGTTGGCCGTCACCACGATTTCTTCGTTTTCGCTGAAGCGTCTGGCCGTGTCCTTGACGATGGCAAAGGCTTCGGGCAGCACTTCATCCAGTGCTTTTTCGTAGATGTCCAGTATGTCTTTCTCCAGCTTGTCTATTTGCGTGAAGAGGTTTTCGCGGTCTTCCAGTTCCGTGCTTTCCACGCTGGCCTTCAGTTCGTCCACTTTGGCGCGTTGTTCGGCGGCCGAGTTGCGGATGTAGGCTTTGAGTTCTTCCGTTTTGGCACGCAAAGCGTCGTTGTCCAGTTTGGCCACTTCCGGGTAAGCAGCTTTGATTTTGTTCACCCACGGCTGTATTTCTTTCATGTCGCGTGTGGACTTGTTGCCGAAGATGGAGCTTAAAAATTCATTAAATCCCATTCTATGTTTTTGTTTTACGTTTATTATTCGTTGGTTTTATACGGTGGTGCAAATGTACGGATTTCACCCCATACAGCCTATCTTTCTGCCGATTATTTGGCTTGCACAGGGGCTGTTGCACGCTTTTCGGGGCTTCTCTTCTGCCCGTTTCTTTACAGGTCGAGGGGGTGTGCCTGGCAGGCATTGGGTGCCCGGATGCGCATTGCTCCCGTCAGGGTGGGGGCGATGCGGTCGGCCTGCACCGGTGCCGTGATGCGGGCTGCCTTCACTCCCGGTGCCATCCAGATGAGCGGGGTGGGGGGAGTGCCCAGGCGGACGACCCGGTTGTCGGTGCTGTTCTCCTGCACGATGGTCCAGCCCGGCAGCACCTCGATGAGCAGGTCGCCCGAACGTTGGCGGTGGAAGCCGTTCCGGACTCGTTCTGTCTCCGGAGACCAGGCTCCCAGCAACAACCGGTGGGAGGAATACACTTTGTTCACTCCGCTGAACTGTACCAGAAATTGGGAGGCTTTCTCCTGGATGTCCGCCAGGTTCAGTTGCTTGTTCTCGATGAGTTTATGGTTGAGGTAGATTTGCAGTCCGTGACAGCCTTCCACGTATTGCCCCTCTCCGTAGAGAGCCATCAGGTACATGTTGAGCAGCGTGGCACAACGCTTCAGGTGAAACTCCCCGCCGGGAATCCGGTATAGCCCGATGTCCGGTGCGTCTGCGTCGGCATAGCCGGTCGAGGCGACGCACAGGACGATGTGGCGCAACCCGATTTTCTTGTCCAGCAGTTCCAGCAGGTCGGCAAGGCTGCGGTCTAAGCGGGCATAGGTGTCCTGCAACTCCATGGCGCATTCCTGCGTGCTTTTGTGCATGTAGTTGCCCGCATAGTAGGTCAGTGCCAGCAGGTCGGGCACGCTGTCCCTGCCGATGGTGCTTTTGTCCAGCAGTTCTTCGACCAGCCTGTTGACCTCGTCGTTCACCAGCGGGCTGGCAATCATCTTGCGGAAGCGGTTGGTGCGGTCGTTGTCGAATTTATATTTGAAGGCATCGGTCCGCCATTCGGGCAGGAAGGAGTAGTGGGCGGCGGGATACAGGGGCGTCCACACCATGTTGCGGATGCGGAAGTCGGGAGAGCGGCTGTCGTTGAACTGGCTCACCCACCAGGGAAACTCATTGTAGTAGGTGGTGCTGCACCACTTTCCGCTGGTCTCGTCCAGCCAGAACGCACCGTTTCCGGCATGTCCGGCGGCAAGGATGGCCGCGTCGCGTTGGGGGGCAATGGCATAGACCAGACCTTTGTTGCCCGTCCCTATCTTCAGCTCGTCGGCCACGTTGGACACCAGCAGGTGCGAAGGCGAACTGCTGGCATTCGTGTAGTTGCCTATGAATTGCGGGTCTTCCACGGCTCCTGTGGGGCGCAGGGTGTTGGAGTCCAGCCATTCGTTGGCAATGATACCGTGCAGGGAAGGCATGGTTCCCGTGTAAAGGGTGGCGATGGCCGAAGCCCGGTCGGTGCCTTCGAAGCCAAAGTCCACCTGGCGGAACACTTTGCCGTCGCGCATGAGCCGTTTGAAACCGTGTTCGCCGTAGAGCGAAGAAAAGGCTTCCAGATAGTCCGTCCGGAGTTGGTCGATGGTGAGCGTCACCACCAGCCGTGGGGCTGTGGGCAGCGATTGGGCTTGCAGGCCGCTGAACGTCAGTGCCAATATGGATGTAACCAGTCCTTTTTTCATGTGCTTGTTCGTCTTTTACCGGTGGAAGCCACCGTGTGTGAAGGCCGGAGCCGACTCAAAACAATGTTGCTTACACTCCTCTCCAGCAAACACAGTGCCACGAAGAGCATTGCCGGTGGAAAATGTTGGGGAATGACACCCCAAAATATGATAAATAATATTAATACGGCCAGGTTTGCCGTCAGGTAACGGCTTGTTCTCCTTTTCCGCACCCGTTGCAGCACCCACGGCAGGCAGCACAAGTGGAGCGGGTGCAGCACAAACAGCAGGAAGTTAGGACAGACGGCCGGGTGTTGCGAAAAGAGCACCAGGAAGGCGGGGATGCACCCGGCTATTCCCGCGCACCCGAAAAGGGCCGCGTCGATGCCCCAAAGCGTTTTGCCTTTGCGCAGGCCGTAGAGGGTGGCTGCCGTCACCGCCGCCCAAAGGAGCAGGGCGCATTGCAGCGGTGTGATGCCTTCGTCTTCCGGATGTCCGTCGGCTGCGCCCGTCCGCACCACGGTGGCCTCGCCGGTGACCAATGGCCGCAGGGTGCCGGCATCCGCGTCGGCGATGACCGCCTGCCTGAACGTGTCTTGCAGGTAGAAAGGGACGAACTGCATCACCCGTCGGCTGATGGGCTTGTCAGCTTCGCTGCCCATGCACATGTCCATCCCGAAGCGCGACCACGGATGCCCCTCGCTATACCGGTGCAGCAGGTGGCGGAACGTGACGCCGGTGTCCGTGGCATCCATGTCGTCGGCATACTGCACACGGCCTGCCACGGCCCGTTCTATCTGGTCGCGGGGACGGGTGGCGCAGTTGTCGTAGAAGAAGTTGTAGCGGTAGACACGGTTTTCGGGGCGGTAGTTGAGTTCCAGCAGCTCCACCAGCCGTTCCTTTTCGGCTTGTTGCAGGTTCAGCGCCTGTTGCCACACGTCGCGTCCGTCAAATGCGTAGCTTGCGGCAAAGTGTGCATAGGTGTTGCGAGCCAGTTGGTAGTCTGTTTTGCCCAAGGCAAAGCGCAGGACGAAGTTGGGTGCGTCGAAGTCGAACACGCCGTAGTTGTACACCACATCGGTGCCTTTTGTCAGGTTCTCACAGCGGATGGCCGTATGCCCGAAGAGGGAGTAAATCTCTTCCCCTGCCGCGCAGGTGAGCAGGCTGATGCGGATGGAGTCTCCGCAGGCTGCCTGCACAGTCGTTGTCCTCCCGCTCGTTCCGCCCGCCCAAAAGCAGAAAAGACATAAAAGGATGCGTGTCTTTACTTTCATGGCCGCAAATGTAGGAAAAAAAACGATGCACGGTGGCTAAGGCATATATAAATAATGTGTGAATCTGCATTTCCGCGAAAGTGACAAAGTGACATTTTGCATTTTTAGCCGCGTGAGAATCGTCTGTTTCCGTCCTTCCTGCCGTGAGACCGTTTTTTTTGAAACGAAAATCTGCAATCTGTTCTGCGGCATTGCAATAGCGAAATATTTACAAGCTGAAAAAGTGTGAAAAGCATTCCGTCCTCTCCCCGAAAGCAGGAAAAATGCTCCGTGCAGGCTGTCCGTTTTCTTCGTACAGGCGAGGCATTTGTTCCGTGCAGGCGAGGCATTTGTTCCGTGCAGGCAATCCGTTTGCTCCGTGCGTGCAATCCGTTTGCTCCGTGCGTGCAATCCGTATGCTCCACGCAGGCATGGAATCTTCGTATTTCCGTTGTCCGTTGCATAAATAGTGCATAAACCTCCGCTTTTATGCGGGAAAGCCGGATAAATATGCACTCTCCTTGTCCGAAGTCGGGGAAAAAGCTCCGTTTCTTCTTTTTGCGCTGTTTTCAAAACCGGCAGAAACGAGTCTTTTTGTCACCGGAATCACCTGTTTCCTTTCCCGTCCCTCTGTGATTCTTCCCTCTTCTCCCCGGGAGAATGATTGCAAAAGAGGAAGCCGTGAAACCGAAACGGATTCTTCATTCTCCACTCTTCATTCTTCATTTATTAGGGTTTTCCCTAAAAAAACATGGGGATTTCCTGCCGTGGTGCGGGAATTCCGGTATTATCTTTGTAGTGCGAAAAGAAGATAGAGTTGAAAACAATAAAAAGAGGGATGAACTATGAAGAAGATTGTTATTTTATCATTGTTTGCCTTGTGCCTGCCTTGGACACTGGGGGCACAAAGCGTGGTGGACGACCTCTACTACGTGCCTTCTCAAGAGGAAGCCGGAGAGACTGCGTCCGACGAATCTGCCGTGGCGGTGAAGACGACACGCCCCACCACCACGACAACGGTTGTTACGACCGGCGGCAACAACACGACGGTGATTGTGCGTGACAGCAAGGGAAATGTGCGCGACATAGACGAGTATAATCGCCGTTATGAAGCCAGCGACTACAACTTCTCGCAGGTGGACGACACGCTTTACATCGACGAGAAAGTGTATGACGGGCTGGACGGCGAGTGGGTGAACGGGTTCGACGGGACGGCCGATGACTACGAGTATGCCACGCGCATCATCCGCTTCCGCAATCCGCGTTTCGCTGTAAGCATCAGCAGTCCTTATTACTGGGACATTGTGTACGGCCTGAACTCGTGGGAGTGGAACATCTATGTAGACGACTTCTATGTGTATGCTTTCCCCACCTTCTCCAACCGCTTGTGGTGGGATTGGCGCTTTAACTATTGGGGATGGGGCTATCCTTACTATTCTTATTATTGGGACTATTGGTATGGATGGTACGGACCCGGCTGGAGCTTCGCATGGGGAGGCTGGTGGGGCCATCACCATCATCCTCATTACTATGCGGGATTGTTCCACGGAGGCGTACACCGGGGCAACATGCTGACCCAGCGCAGGGGTTACAGCGCGGCCAGAAACGGTGTTGCGCGGCCCTCAGCCGTCGCCACGCGCTCCGCAAGCCGCAATGCCTCGGTAGTCAACGGCGGACAGCAGCGTACCCGAAGCGCGGTGACACGCAGCAGCACGTCGGGCAACCGGAGGGTTGTGGGCACACGTTCCGTCTCGCCCGCCACACGGGGAGCATCGACCGTGACGCGCGGCACCGCCACACGGGCCAACAGCACCCGCGTGAATGCGGCAGAGTCCCGCCGCACGACCTATACCCGCCCCAGCAGTACCCGCGCAGCGAACACGCGCAGCAGCAGTGCCTCCTATGTGCGGGGCTCTTCGGACGATTCCGGCGCTACAGGCAACTCCTACACCATACGCCGCAGTTCGGACAACAGCAGCAACAGCAGCGTGCGTTCATACAATAGCGGCACCACCCGCCGTTCGTCTTCGAGCTTCTCCACAGGAGGAAGCAGCTATCGTTCGGGCGGAGTATCGGGCGGAGGTGCAAGCCGTTCTTCCGGCGGAGGCAGCTCGCGCGGCAGGCGATAATCCGGATAGGACAGGACACAGAGACAGGGGACGCTACGGCTGTCCCCTCCTTTTTCTTTAATATAAAAAGTTGGATATATGAAAAAGTTATTTGTAACAGCCTTGGCTGTGGTGGCTATGGCAAGTGCGGGAGCTCAAAGTGTGTATGACGCAGCCGGCATAGCCCAACGTGATTTGAATGGTACAGCCCGTTTCGTGGGAATGGGCGGGGCAATGAGCGCATTGGGAGGAGACATCTCGACCATCGGGACGAACCCCGCCGGTATCGGCCTCTACCGGAGTAACGACGTGATGCTTTCGTTCGGCTATTCGTCCACGGGGACGGAAAGCAAGTACGGAGGTTCGACGTTCGAGGCCGACAAGAACCGTTGGGACTTCGACAACGTGGGACTGGTGATTTCCACCAAGGTGGGCAACCTTACAGACTTGCGTTACGTGAATTTCGGTTTCAACTACCACAAGACAAAGTCTTTCTACCGCAACATGACGATGGAAGGCATGATGGGCTCGCTGGATATGGGGGGAGGCATCTCTGTGCCGGTGTCGCAGGCCCGCTACATGGCACAGCAGGCCACCAACAATCAGTCTGTGGCAGGCAGCAGCAACATCTTCCAGGGTTCAAACCCCTATACGGACGTGAATGTGGGCTGGTTGGGAGTGCTGGGCTATGACGGATGGCTGATGGACGAAGGCTCTTCTTCGCCTTACTTCACGCCCTACGTGCCGGATGAGGCCTACGGCTACTTCCTGTCGCGCGAGCGGGGCGGCATTGACCAGTATGACTTCAATGTTTCCTTCAACGTGAAAGACCGTTTCTACTTCGGTGTGACCATCGGGGCCTACAGCGTGGACTACAACAAATATTCCGTCTACGATGAGTCTTACAGTACCGGCGAGGGCTATTCGCTGGAGACATTCAAACGCATCCACGGGTCGGGTTTCAATGTCAAGTTTGGTGCCATTGTCCGTCCGTTTGAGTATTCCTCCCTGCGCTTCGGACTGGCCGTACATACCCCCACCTATTACAACCTGACTTATACGACGGGCGCACTGCTGACATCGGACATGCTGCTGACAGACCAGTCTACCGGCGCGGAAGAACTCATGCGGACCACGGTGGACACCTACGACATACTGGGAGGCAGCGACATGGACACGGACTTCGAGCTGCACACGCCCTGGGTGGTCAATGCCAGCGTGGGCTATACCTTGGGCACCAGCCTGGCCTTGGGCGCGGAGTATGAATACGAGAACTACCGCAGCATGGAGTTCAAGTATCCGGGAGGCGAGCCGATGGACTACGAGAACAACGAGGTGGACTTGTGCCTGAAGGCCGTACATACCTTCCGCGTGGGAGCCGAATGGAAGGTGGTTCCGGCTTTCTCCGTGCGTGCGGGCTATAACTACAGTTCGGCCCTCTACGACGGGAGCGCGGTAAACTACCTGCCGGACAATTCTGTGGCAACCGATACGGACTTCACCAACTACAAGGCACTGAACACCTTCACGCTGGGCATCGGCTACCGGGCTTCGGCCTTCTATGTAGACCTGGCCTATAAGTACCGGACGCAAAAGGCGGCCTTCTATCCTTTCTTCAACGAGCTTTCGACCGATGCGTCCAACGACTACATGGTCAATCCCGACTACTACGGCAACTCGCAAATCGTGACACCGCCTGCCACGCGAGTGACCAATACGCGCAGCCAGGTGATTCTGACGTTGGGCTACCGCTTCTGACAGGCCCGCTGCATAAGGCTTGCGGCGGACGGGGACGACGCTCCCCCTTGAAATGACAATCGCGCGGACTACACCGCCCCTCACTATGGAGGAGGTTGGGCGTAGTCCGCGCGATTGGCTTGTCAGGCACCCGGATTACCAGTACCAGGCGATGCCGAAAGAGTAGGGCGACACGTCCATGCCTTTTCCTTTCTGGAAGAGGCCGTAGGTGGAATAGCGCAGGTACACTCCCAGGTCGCCATAGCCTGCCTGCACCAGCAGGTTGACACCGACGGGGCGGGCATACATCCCTTTGCCCACGGTCTGCTTCTTGCCGCCGTTGACGTGGGCGAAGGACTTCACGCCATGCCGTATTTCAAATTCCGGGCCGAAGTTGAAGAAGAGCGGGTTGTTTTTTACCTTCTGTTGCCACTCCAGTGTGAGGGGAATGCGGAAGAAGAAGTGGCGCAGGCGGCTTTTGGTGTAGACGGCATCTTCACTGCTTTCGGAAACGAAGGTCCGGCCGTCCTCCTTCAGCAAGGCGATGTTTCCGTCGAAGTTGAACGAGCGGTAGCCCCAGGTCAGTCCGATGTTGACACCCCAATGGGGATTCTGCCTGAAATTGTGGCAGGTGCTGAGCAGGTTGATGCCAAACTCCCATGATTGCGAGAGGTCGAGCGGTAGCCGTGTGCTGGAGCCGAACGTAAGGAAGTTGTTGGAAAGCGAGGCGAAACCGATGTATAGTCCGGCAGTGTGCGGTTCGTAGCTGTTTTGCCTTTTCTTCTTGAAAACGAAGGGAAGGGCTTCCACGAAAGTCCGGTGCTCCATTTCTATCTGTTCCACATATACACCGTCGTAGATTTGCACTTTTTTCGTTTCACCTTCTTCCGTCTGTCCTTCGTACACTTTGATGTGCAGGTCGCCGCTCCCTTTCCGGATAAGGATGGAGTCGCCCTGTGTCTCGATGGTGGCGCGTTGCCGTGCGGTGTTTGTTTGTGCAATGGATTGGCCTGCCGTCAATGCGAGCAGGCAGGTTGCGAGTACGATTCTTGTTTTCATTGTTTTATGGTTTTAATGATGATTATAATGCTTGTTGGTGGAAGGACTCATCGCTTGGCCGACTGGTAGAGCATGTCTAACAGGTCTTGTTCGCTGAGGCTGCCTTCGATGTAAATCAGGGTGCCGGTCTCCTCCTTCCCTATTTTGAACAGGATGTAGCGGTTTTGCGCTGTGTGTCCGCGCCGGACGGGGCTCAGCTGGTAGAAGGCGCTCCGCAGGATGCCCCCTTCGGTCACTTCTTGTGTTTTCTGCACGTTTTCCTGCTTGTCTTGTGCCAGGCATTGTTGTATCTCCTGTCTGTATGGCATGACATCCTTGAAAGTGAGGCTTTTGTAGGCATCCATGTGGTACGGCTTGAGTATTTTTCCGTTTAGTTCCACGTAGGTGACATCTTGCCGGTTTGCATACTTGCTGAACAAGTCTGCCACTTTCAATCCGTCTTGTGCTGTAAGACAGGCCGGCCACAGGACAAGCATCGCAAGCAAGCGGAGGCGGCAGTGGACTGGAGGTTGATATTTCTTCATACGTTAATTTTGTTTATAGTTGTGGAATAATAGTTCGTTCAGTTCCATGTTGGTAAGCCCGACGTTTTGCATGGCTTCCAGTGCCTTGCTTTTTGCCAGTTCTTCGTCGGCATACAGCTTCCCGTCGATGATGGCAAAGTTCTCCGGATATGGCTGGGGAGCAAACGTCCTGAGCAGGCAAGCCAGCAGGAAGACTCCGCAGGCCAGGGTGCTTGCCCAGTAAATGGCACGCAAGCGGCGGGGGTGCCGGGGCTGTTTTGTCCGGGCGGTTGGTGTCCGGTTGGCTTCCTGTTCCAGAAAGACGAAAAGCGGGCGATAGACTTCCAGCTCTTCCGGCAGGTCGCCTTTGGCAAAAAAACGCCGCAGTTCGCGTTCTTCCCGGCAGGAGGTTTCTCCTTCGAAATATTTGTTCAACAAATCGGTAATGTTCATGGTGTTCCTTTCCTTTCTCTTTGTTGCATGGTTTTCAGATAGACTTCCCTCACTTTCTTTCTGGCCCTTGACAAATTGCTTCGAATGGCTTCGGCGTTGCATCCGGTGATTCCGGCAATCTCCTCGGTTTCGTACCCTTCGATGTCTTTCATCTGCATGATGGTACGTTGCAGGGGCGGCAGTGACCGGACGATTTGGCGTATCAGCAGTACGAGGTCTTTTTGTTCCAGTTGCTGTTCGGGCGTATCGTCCGTTGCCGTGCTGACGGGGCAGTCCGCTTCCCGGTATTCGGTGCGTTGGCTGCGCCACCAGTCCATGCAGGCATGATGGGTGGTGGTCATGGCGAAGGCCTCTATGCTGTGGCATTGCGAGAGTCTGGCGCGATTGTTCCACAGTTTGAGCAACACTTCCTGCACGACATCTTCTGCATCATCAGGATTGCCGGTCAGCTTCCGTGCGTAATTAAGCAGCTTGTCACGGAGCGGAAGAACTTCTTTTTTGAATTCTTTTAGTTCCATATTCGTATATAAGACGAATGAAGCGGGCAAACGTGACATCGGACGGACATTTTTTTTCGGGGGGCATTCGTTTAGGTTGTTTTCCGTAATGTTGCAGCTATGGACAGATGTTGCTTTTACAAGGGATTGGGAACTGTTTTTTTAATGAAAGAACCGTGAAAGAATCGAACCAAGAATCAAATAATTTCCCGCAAAATCCGCTTGCGTTATGCTATTATCCGGGAATGTGGATGCCCGCGAACCATTACCCCTAAGGCATTGACATTTTGAAAAGGAGTTGAATTTCATGGATATAAGGAAGTAGGTTCATAACCCTCTCTACACAATAAAGGGTGTAAATCAAGTAATCACGAGATTTACACCCTTTATTATTTATTTCCCCACGTTAGGTATATGTTTTCATCAGTGCTCCAACGAAAGCGTGACGGTCACATCACCATTTCCCAAAGCAGCTTTCAGTTCACTGCCGGAAACATTGTTGATTTTACCCAAGCGGGTGAGGCTCCACGAATTGGTCGCATAATAGATGACCAGATATTTTCCTTGATAGAGAATGATGTCTCCCGGCCCGGTTGTTATCTGCTTGTCGTTGCGGGGAAGACTGGTTCCCAATGGCCCCACTTTCTCCATATTGCCATAATCTTCCATTTTTACCGTAACATTACCTTTGGCGAGCAATTCTTTCAAAGCCTTGGCGGATGAGTTATCCATCAACGTGGCTGTGAATGTCTTGCCGCCTTCGACAGTCAGTCTGATCGTGTTGTTTTCCATATATGTCACATGATTGTTGTTTGAGATTTCCTGCTGTGCCCGGACTGTTGTCGTAACAGCGAAAAGCATCGACATTGAAAAAACAAGTATTTTGTTCATCGGCTTGTGCTT
>CAYPUJ010000029.1:0-9200 GCA_964413805.1 uncultured Bacteroides sp.
ATATCAGGACAACTCCTGTTCCATCATCCTCAAATAAAGCAATTCTTCTACCCTTCCTATGAATCCAAAGAGGTATATTCCTTAATACAGATTTCCGGATAAATGTTGTACCTTTGTTGCAACATCCGGGACGGTCACGAAAGCGACCGGCACAGGAAAAAGGAACCGACGGAATGAAACCAAACAGAAAATCCACAGGAAAAAAGAAGAAACTGCAATGACCACAGAAACACCATCGTCCCCCGCCTTTCTGAAACTCGTGGCACACGACCTATACGCCCAAACAGGCGGAGACCTTTCCCGCACTGCCATCATATTTCCCAACAAACGCGCCAGCCTGTTCTTCAACGAATATCTGGCTGCCGAAACCGACCGCCCCATGTGGTCACCGACTTACCTCAGCATCAGCGAACTGTTTCATCAGTTGTCCGATTTGAAGCCGGGCGACCCCATCCGGCTGGTCTGCCTGCTCTACCGGGTGTTTTGCGAGGAGACAGGCAGCGAAGAGTCGCTGGACGATTTCTATTTCTGGGGCGAACTGCTCATTGCCGACTTCGATGACGTGGACAAGAACCTGGTCGATGCCTCCCGCCTGTTCGGCAACCTGCAAGACCTGCACGACCTGGATGATGACTATTCTTTCTTGGACAAAACGCAGGAAGAAGCCATCCACCGTTTTTTCCGGAACTTCTCCATCGAAAAGCGCACCCTCCTCAAAGACCGTTTCCTGTCCCTGTGGAACAAACTGGGAGCCATCTACCTGCACTACCGGGAAGCATTACTCCGGGCGGGCATCGCCTATGAAGGCATGATGTACCGCCGCGTCATGGAGCAACTGGACATCAACGCGCTGCGCCACGACCGGTACGTCTTTGTCGGGTTCAACGTGCTGAACAAGGTAGAAACAACTTTCTTCCTCCGCCTACAGGAAGCCGGAAAAGCGTTGTTCTACTGGGACTACGACATTGCCTACACACGCCTGCCCCGCGAAAACACCTTGCCTTATACGCACGAAGCCGGCGAATTTATCCTGCGGAACCTGAAGCTGTTTCCCAACCGGTTACCCGAAACGTATTTCGATGTCATGAACCGCCCCAAACAGGTACGCTTCATTTCTTCCCCGACCGAAAACGCCCAGGCACGTTTCCTGAGCACGGCATTGGCACGCAACGGCAAAACAGGAGGCACCGGAGTTGATACGGCGGTGGTGCTTTGCAACGAAACGCTTCTGCTGCCCGTCATTCACTCCATACCGCCGGAAATCGAACACGTGAACATCACCATGGGCTTTCCCCTGTCACAAACCCCGGTCTACAGCTTCCTCAATGCACTGGTCACCTTGCAGACCACCGGCTATCAGGCAGAAAGCGGACGCTATGCCTACGAGAGTGTGGCCACAGTGTTGCGGCATCCCTACACCCGTATGCTTTCGCAAGCCGCCGAAGCACTGGACCGCCAACTCACCGACGGAAACCGCTTCTACCCCACCCCCGCAGAATTGCAGAAGGATGCGTTCCTGACGGAAGTTTTCACCTACCCCCAGGGGACGGCTGCCTTGTGCAACTACCTGGCGGCACTTTTGCGTGAAGTGTCCGCCATCTACCGGCAGGAAGACGAAAACGGAACTTTCTTCAACCAGCTCTACCGCGAATCGCTCTTCAAAAGCTATACTTGCGTCAACCGGCTGCTGAGCCTGATTGAGGCTGGCGAACTGACGCTGAAGACGGACACGCTGGCCGGCCTGCTGAACCGGCTGCTCACAACCACCAACATTCCCTTTCACGGAGAACCGGCAATCGGCCTGCAAGTCATGGGCGTGCTGGAAACCCGCAACCTCGATTTCCGCAACCTGATTGTCCTTTCGCTCAACGAAGGCCAGTTGCCCAAGTCGGGGGGAGAATCGTCGTTCATCCCCTACAACCTGCGGAAAGCCTTCGGCATGACCACCATCGACCACAAGAACGCCGTCTATGCATACTATTTCTACCGGCTCATGCAACGGGCCGAAAACATCACCCTGCTCTACAACACTTCTTCCGACGGGCTCAACCGGGGAGAAATGTCGCGCTTCATGCTGCAATTTCTCACGGAATGGCCGCACAGGGTGACGCTTGGCTACATCGGGTCCGGGCAATCGCCCCAACAGCCCCGTGACATCTGCATCGACAAAACCCCGCAGGTACTGCAACGCCTGTACGACCGCTACGATGCACGCCGCCACCCCAAAGCTATCCTCTCGCCATCCGCACTCAATGCCTACCTGGATTGCAGGCTCAAGTTCTACTTCCTCTACATCGCGGGACTGAAAGCCCCCGATACGATAAACGCAGAGATTGACTCGGCCCTGTTCGGTACAATCTTCCACCGCACAGCGGAACTGATTTACGGAGACCTGACAGCCAACACCCGCGAGATACGCAAAGAAGATATCAGACAATTACTGGACAATCCCGCAAAAGTCCAGAACTATGTGGACCGTGCGTTCAAGGAAAAGTTCTTCCACGTGACGGAAGACGAAAAGCCCGAATACAACGGCACGCAACTGATTCACGCCAAGGTCATAGCCTCGTACATACGGCAGCTGCTGCGCATTGACCTGCAGTATGCCCCTTTCCGGATGGAACATTCGGAATTCCACGTATCCGAAACCCTCGACATACCGACACCGCACGGGATACTCCCTGTCAACATCGGCGGCACCATCGACCGCATCGACCGCAAAGACGACACCCTGCGAATCATCGACTACAAGACGGGAGGCATCCCGAAAACACCTAAAAGCATTGCACAACTGTTCGAACCGGCCGAAGACAGGCCCAACTACATCTTCCAGACTTTCCTGTACGCCACCATCATGTGCCACCGGCAACCCTTGAAGGTAGCTCCCGCCTTGCTCTACATCCACAAGGCTGCATCCGAAAGCTATTCCCCGGTGATTGAGTTGGGGGCTGCCCGACAGCCTAAGGTTCCGGTCACAAACTTTGCCCTGTTTGAAGAAGAGTTCAGCGGACGGCTTCACGACCTGCTTCAGGAAATATTCAACCGGGACGAACCATTCACGCAGACAACGGACGTGAAACAATGCGAATATTGCGACTACAAAAGGCTGTGCAAAAGATGAAAGGTGCCAGGCCGCTCCTCAGTCGTCCGCCATGTAATCTTCGCGTTGATAATAGGAATACTCCTCAATGTTTTCAGGGATGCTGAAATCGCGGTTGGCAAACAAATCAGCCAATCCCGATATTTGCTTGAGCCGGAGCAGTTCATCCCTGTCCATCCCGATGTTTTTCATTATCCAGCGGTCTGACATACCTGCCTTGTCCAGTTCGGACACGATGTGGCACATCAATTCTATGTTATGCGCCCCCCGGGCCCGGTTGTGCCGGATGGTGGAAGCCATGCGGTTGGACAAATCCTTGTCGATGACAACAACCGGCAACAGCCCCTGCTCGCGTTCGTACACACGCTTGGAGGTTTTCAACACCTGATAACGATGGTAACCGTCCACCAGTATGTAGTTATCGTTCTCTTTGTCATAATAGCACACACAAGGCATCGTAAAGCCGTCTTCCCAGATGGACAGTTCCAGAAGTTTCATCTCAGGAGGTGCCACGATGTTGGGGTTGTAATCGTTGGCAAGCACTTTCTCCACCGGAACTGCCCTCACATTATATACAGGACTCTGATAAGGTTTCATAACATCATACTTTTAAATTGTTCCATAATCTTGTCACGCTTCTGGGTTTCCTCCTTGGTCAGGGCAAACCCCATGTACTTACAGGCATGATCATTCTTCAATATGCATATACACATGCGTTTATAGGTGGGAATCTCACGGAATTCCGCAATGTCAATGTCGTCCAGGTAATCCATCCGGACCGGCTTCTTGGTCGTTTTGTAGTTGGTGGAATTCATCACCTCAATCGGGATTCCCGCCTTTTTCAGCTTCTCAATCGTGACATCGCTGAGGCATCCTCCCTTGGTCCGCCAAAACTCGATGCTGACGGTGAGCTTCTTCAGATAATTCCGGCGGGTCCGCTCCGGCAACGTGGACAGCAGAAACTGCATGAACTCTTTCCAGGTATATCCCTGCGGCAAACGGATGCTTTGCCAGCCCATGGCGTGTGTCCCGCCATAAATGCCCGTGAAGTTCACACCATTCACCCGTCCTATCATCTTTCCCCAGGTATCTGGGTCTATCACCTTGTATAAGGACAGGCTTCCCTGTGCTTCACACAGAAAAGGACTGGCCACACGTTGCCGTTCCAGGCTCACTCCCGCTTTATAATACAAATCGTACAAGCGGTTATAGTCGAAACCGAACTTGCCATTCGCCACCCAGATGTCGGTCGTCTTCCAGTCATAAAGGGGATATGCGTTATACAGATCGTTTCCTATTTTCGAGGTCCACCGGTAGGTGTGATACATCTGGTACTTCCGGTTCAGATGGATGGCCCGCCAACGGTTGAAACTTTCCTGTGTGCGGATGCCAATCAGAAAACAGGTGCGGACGGCATCTTTTTTCTCATGCAGCCATTTGGCAAAAAGTATCTGGAAATCGTAGTCCCACAGCTTCTCACTGTAAAAAGAGAAGTCTTCCTTGTTCAAAGCGTCCTTGGGCTTTTCCCTCACCCAGATGTCTTTCATCGCTTCGTCCCACGGCCGCCAATAGTTCTGATACATGGAAGTACAGGTCGTGACACGAAAAGGTACGCAGACTCGGTAGACCTCCAATATGTCCCGGTTCGCCTCCAGAATCCTATCCACATATTCGATGGTCATGCGATACTGAATCTCATAATCCATGTGAAAGACGCAGAGCTTCCGCTTCAGTTTGTTCCTCCGGATGTAATCCATGCAAAGATTCAGCAGCACGCCGCTGTCTTTTCCGCCGGAGAAAGAAACGCAAATCGTATCGAACTCCCTGAATACGACGTCCAGACGTTTCTGGGCCAACTCATAAACATTCTGTGCAATATTAGTGCTCATTCTTTCTCCGCTTCTTTTTTCGCTTCTTTCCTCATCTTTACATAACGGGTCCACTGCTTCTCCTCCACAAAGCCCAAGGCTTTGAATGCATCCACATCTTCCACAAACGCAACGGAGGTCAAATCCTTCTTCACATCCTCCTGCTTGCTTATGATATTTTCCAGCAGGGTAGCCAGTACCTGTTCATCTTTGTTCCAAACGAAATAATTGTTTATCACACATTCGTTCCTCTTGCATTCCAACGGAACAAAACCCAAGACATTTTCCCCCTCTACAGCCACAAACCATATAAAATTTTCTGCGGTGCGGAAAGGGAAGTTATAGTTCTGCTTCAACACTTTGGGATTCATCACCAAAGGTCCCACAAGCGGATAAAGCGACTTGTCTGTTCCTGTTATTTCCAATATATCCATTACATTTTCCTGTTTTTTTGGAGCGATAAATATAGCTGTTTATTATGCTACAAACTTCTTCGTTAACTAAATTTATAGCCTTTTTCCACGGCTCTTCATTAAAAAACACTCCTCCTTGTTTTTGCACAGAATATGTGTTTCCGGATTACAAGTACGGAACGTGCTCCGTGCCTGTAATCCGGAAACGGATTGCCTGTACCGAGCACGCTCCGTACTTGTAATCCGGAAACGGGATGCCTGTACCGGACACGCTCCGTGCCCTATCCCGGTTGCACATTCTTAATACGCCTCTTAAGGGAGACTTACACGCCGTTTTCCTGTCTTTTGGCCTCGTTCCAGAGTTCGTCCATCTCTGCCAGTGTCATGTCATGCAGGTTTTTCCCCTGCCTGATGCTGTGTGCCTCCACATAGTTGAAACGACGGATAAACTTCTGGTTGGTGTGCTCCAGCGCGTTGTCGGGATTGATTTTGTAGAGGCGGGCGGCATTAATCAGGCTGAACATGACATCGCCAAACTCCGCTTCCGCCTTTTCCTTGTCCAGATGTGCCACTTCGGACTGGAACTCGGCAATCTCTTCCTTCACCTTGCCCCACACCTGTTCCCGTTCTTCCCAGTCGAAACCCACGGCACGTACCTTGTCCTGGATGCGATAAGCCTTGATGAGCGAAGGAAGTGCGGCCGGCACACCGCTGAGGACTGTTTTGTTTCCGCCTTTTTCCTTCAGTTTCAGCTGTTCCCAGTTCTCGATGACTTGTCCTGCCGTTTCTGCCTTGACATCACCAAAAACGTGCGGATGGCGGTATATCAGTTTTTCGCACAGGCGGTCGCATACGTCCTTGATGTCGAAATCGCCTTTCTCGCTTCCTATTTTTGCATAGAACGCCACGTGCAGCAACACGTCGCCCAACTCTTTGCAGATGTCGGCTTTGTCATCACGAATCAAGGCATCGCACAATTCATAGGTTTCTTCAACGGTATTGGGGCGCAGGCTTTCGTTGGTTTGCTTGCGGTCCCAGGGGCATTTCTCGCGCAGTTCGTCGAGGATGTCGAGGAAGCGTCCGAAGGCTTCCATTTGTTCTTGTCTGGTATGCATCGTATGTTGTATTATGTTATAAATAACGGTTCTATGATTTCGTTTTCCATTCTTCATACGAGATGAGCAGTCCCACCACTTCCGAGTAGTTCTTACGTCCGCTGCTTATCTTATTGCCTTTCAAGTACAGTTCGTATATCCGGTTCTGCAACTGCCCGATGAAAGGATTGTATTTTTCCTGCCAATACTGCTGAAGATGTTTTCCATGCTCCAGGACTTCCGGACGGATCCGCTTCAGCAAAGCCTGATATTCTTCTGCCGGAAGCAAACGGCGGGCGTTGCCCAACACATGGTACAGGACAGAGAAATAGCCACTGAAACGGATGCCGCTGATTTGCGAACGTGTGCAGACCTCATAAGCATAGAAACTGGCTTCCGCCTCATTGGTTATGCCAAGCAGGTGCGAATACTCATGGGCATAGACCGCCGGGTATTCGGGAGCCGGCACATCGCCGTTAACGGTAAACTCGCAGAAGAATGGCCCCATGCTGCCGCTGACACCCACCATAGAGACCAAAGGGGTGAACAGCATGGTCTTTACTTGCGGATGCGCACTGAAAGGACTGTGAACTCCCAAAGCGGCACTTATGTCGCGATAGCCTTGCACGACTTCCCGGCGAATGACGTCGGCGTTTACCGAAGTCAGCGCGGTATAGGAAGCATTCAGTGCGGTGATGTAGTGATCGGTGAAACGTTGGAAACTCTCAGGCGTATAGGCAGCAGGGGGAATGCCGGCACGCCGGTAAAACCCGTTTTGCGAGTAGTTCAATCCCCAGACCGCATAAAACCAGACATATACCCACAACAAATAGCGCACCTCACTCCCCCATATATGCAACCAACGCCGGTGAAGACGCAAACGCGCATAAAACGGATAAGCCAACAGGCCTGCGATGCTGCCGGCTATGAACACGTCGCCCACGGCAAACGGAACAAGACCGGAAAGCCCGGACAGCCGAGCAGCTATCTGCGGATAGAGATGGCGGGCGTAATATTCCCCCCAACCGGGAACTTGCTGCGCCAGAACGACAAACAGAAGCAACAAGGCGAGCGGAACATGACGCACCAAGCGTACAGAAGATATGCGGAATGAAAGTTTCATGGGCTGCAAACTGAGAATGCGGTTGCAAAGAAACGGATTTTTTGGCTATTTCGGATGCCGGGAACGGGAGAAAGTTGGAAAAACTCGGTATCTTTGTGCCACTATTTGGATGAATACCGCAAAAATATGACACTACAACATACGATACGCATAACAGAAGGCATGGCCCGTAACCCCCTGATACGCTTGTCCCGGCCCGTTTCCCTGGCAATACGCGCAGACGAACATATTGCCATCGTGGGGCCCAACGGAGCGGGAAAATCCCTGCTGGTGGACATGCTGACAGGAAAATATCCTTTGCGGGAAGGAGAATTGACGTATGACTTTTCCCCTTCGCCAACACGGACTGCGTATGACAACATCAGATACATCGCTTTCCGCGATACGTATGGGGCAGCCGATGCCAACTACTATTACCAGCAACGTTGGAACGCCCACGACCAGGACGAAGCTCCCGAAGTAATCGGACTGCTGGACGACACCGGAAACGAAGAAGAAAGGAAACAACTCTTCGACCTCTTCCGGATAGGGCCGATACTGCACAAGAAAATCATCTTGCTCTCCAGCGGAGAACTGCGTAAGTTCCAGTTGGCTAAAGCCTTGCTGACATCTCCACGCATACTCATCATAGACAATCCCTTCATCGGACTGGATGCAGCTGCCCGCACCCTGTTATTGCAGTTGCTGGACGAACTGGCATCGCAGGGGAAAGTGCAGATTGTACTGGTACTCTCCATGCTGGACGATGTGCCGGCATTCATCACGCACGTGGTGCCGGTGGCCGGCAAAAGGGTCTTGGCCAAAATGGAACGCACGGCATACGAGAAAGCCTTCGGAAAATACGACGCACTGCACGTCCCGCAAGAAAACCGCGAACTGGAATCCTTGCAACAGCGCGTCTTGTCTTTGCCCTATGAACATACCAATTATACCTCGGATGAGGTGGTACGGCTCAACAAGGTAAGCATACGTTATGGCGAACGTACCATCCTGCACGAACTGGACTGGACCGTGAGACGGGGAGAGCACTGGGCCCTGAGCGGTGAGAACGGGGCGGGAAAATCCACGCTGCTCAGCCTGATTTGCGCAGACAATCCCCAGTCCTATGCGTGCGACATTCGCCTGTTCGGCAGAAAACGGGGAACCGGAGAAAGCATCTGGGAAATCAAACGGCACATCGGGTACGTCAGCCCGGAAATGCACCGCGCCTACTTAAAGAACCTGCCGGCCATCGAGATTGTGGCCTCCGGACTGCACGACAGCATTGGCCTCTACCGCAAACCGCAACCTTCGCAGATGGCCGTATGTGAATGGTGGATGGAAACCTTCGGCATAGCTGCCCTCAAGGACAGACCCTTCTTGCAGCTTTCCAGCGGCGAACAAAGACTGGTCCTGTTGGCACGTGCTTTCGTCAAAGACCCCGAGCTGCTGGTATTGGACGAGCCTTTGCACGGGCTGGACACTTACAACCGCCGGCGTACAAAACGCATCATTGAAGCCTTCTGCCGCAGGAAAGACAAGACGGTCATCATGGTGACACACTACGAGAACGAGCTTCCGGCCACCATTTCCCACCATCTGGTTTTGAAGCGGAACGGTTGA
>CAYPUJ010000029.1:9300-22548 GCA_964413805.1 uncultured Bacteroides sp.
TCTTCCTCTTCCCATACAACCGGTCAATCAGATCCTGCCTCCCCATACGGCGCAGTTCACGCAAGATGCCGGCACGCTCTTCGGGTTTATACCAGAAGAAGAAACGGCGTTGTGCCAGCTTCTCTTCTTGGGTGCGGGCGCAGTAGACAGGCTTCAGGGTATAAGGATGCAACCCCGTATACCAGGTCTCGGTAGATACGGTCATCGGTGTAGGGGTGAAGTCTTGCACCTGCTCCAGGCGGAAGTCCAGCTGCCCGGTGATGACGGCCAGTTCTGCCATATCCTCTTCGTGGCAGCCCGGATGGCTGGAAATGAAATAGGGAATAAGCTGTTGGCGGAGTCCCGCTTCGCGGTTAATGCGGTCGAACAGGTGTTTGAAGGTCTCGAACAGTCCGAAAGAAGGTTTGCGCATCATGTCGAGTACGCGGGGCGAGGTGTGTTCCGGTGCCACCTTCAGCCGGCCACTCACATGGCGCGTGATGAGTTCGCGGGTGTAGTCGGCAGCGGCACGGTCTACGTCGGGATGCGCGCTGTGGTGCAGCAGGAGGTCATAGCGCACGCCACTGCCAATGAAGGAACGCTTGATGCAGGGCAATGCGTCAACGGCGTGGTAGAGTTCGAGCAATGGACGATGGTCGGTGTTTAAGTTTGGACAAACCTTCGGATGAATGCAGGAGGGACGCTTGCAGCGTCGGCACAGTTCGGTTTGCCGTCCACCCATGCGGTACATATTGGCACTGGGGCCTCCCAAATCGCTCAGGTATCCCTTGAAGCCGGGCAGTTGCGCCACAGCTTTCACCTCGCGCACGATGCTTTCCCTGGAACGGCTGACAACAAACTTGCCCTGATGGGCGGAAATGGTGCAGAAAGCACATCCGCCGAAACAGCCCCGGTGAATGTTGACAGAAAACTTTATCATGTCGTAGGCCGGGATGCGCTTGTCCTTGTACTTGGGATGAGGCAGTCTTGTATAGGGAAGGTCGAAGGAACGGTCCAGTTCTTCTGTGGTCATCGGCGGATAGGGCGGATTAACCACTACCGTCTGTCTCCCTGCGTCTTGCAGGATGCGTGCAGCCTCCCACTTGTTGCTCTCCTCCTCTATGCGGCGGAAATTGGCCGCCTGTTTCCGCTTGTCTTCCAGGCAAGCCTCGTGTGCAAAAAGGCGGATGTCTGCGCTTGTTTCTGTCACGCTGTCGGCCAGGTAGGCCACTTGGGGTACGGTGCGGAAGTCTTCCCCGCAGGCAATGCGGCGGGCTATCTCTGCCACGGGCTTTTCGCCCATGCCGTAGATGAGACAGTCTGCCCCGCTATCCACCAGGATACTGGGGCGTAACCGGTCCTGCCAGTAGTCGTAGTGCGTGAGGCGGCGCATACTGGCTTCGATGCCTCCCAGCACGACGGGCACATCGGGATAGAGCGTTTTCAGGATGCGTGTGTAAACTATCGAGGGGTATTCGGGACGCATATCCGGCCGTGCATCGGGGGTGTAGGCATCGTCACTTCTCAGCCGTTTATTGGCCGTGTACTTGTTGACCATCGAGTCCATGCACCCTGCACTGACACCAAAGAAAAGCCGGGGGCTGCCCAGCTTCTTGAAATCGCGCAGGTCGTCGCGCCAGTTCGGTTGCGGCACGATAGCCACCCGCCATCCCTCTGCTTCGAGGATGCGACCGATGACAGCTATCCCAAACGAAGGGTGATCCACGTAGGCATCACCGCTGAACAAAATGACATCAATGGCATCCCATCCTCTCAGTTCTACTTCTTTCCTGGTGGTGGGCAGCCAATCGGTAAGCCGGTGTTCGTTCATGTCCGGAGAGAAAAAACAGATCTTTATTTGTCAAACTGGACGGCCATGCGCCCGTCGTCGTAAATCTCGCGGAAGCCGATGCCCTGTTCGGCCAGATACTCCTTCAGGTCATTGAAGGCTGTTGCGTCGTCCATGATGATTTCCAGCCGTTCGCCCTTGGGAGCTTCACACAGGGCAATGATGGCAGGAATGAGCGGACTGTAGTGCCGCTGTCCACAGGTATCGACCCTATTCATGACACTCGTTCTGTTCTTCCGTAGGACGGTTGGACAACCACTCCCGGTAGAGTCTGAGCAGTTGTTGCAGGCCGAATGCCTTCATGTTGTTATGATAAATCACGTCGATGCAAAGGTCGAGCAGATCCTTGCTGTCTTCTTCCTGTGCAGCGATGAGCGAACGGATGTTGAGCTTCAGCTTGTCGAGCACGGTTTCGTCCACGATGCCGTTGCTGTCGATGAGTTGTCCAAACAGGTCGTATTTCCGGATGGTTTCAAGGTGGGCATCCGAGACACGGATGCTTCTTGTTCCCGACGTGTTGGCTTGAAGAGTGTACATAGCTTTTTGTCTTTTTAGGGGTTCAATGTTACGGCAAAGATACGGTTTTTCACCACACAGTACACAGCTTTCGGGCGTTTTTTTACAGCCCGGACGGAGCTACTCTGCGGTCAGGAAATGCAGGACAGATGCCATCAGCGTAGCCCGTTTTGCCGCGTCGCGGATGCTCTCGAACGGGAATCCCATGACATAGGTACGATAATCCGCACCCCGATAGGCCACTGCCGCCGACTGGCCGCTTCCGGCATACGTCATGGCGGTAAAGGCGGGCTGCAAGGGGCGCAGGCAGTCGGCCGAAGGAAGGGCATACACCGTTTCGTTGGGCAAGCGCAGGATGCCGTACTCTCCCCCGGGGCCGTTGACATGCAGCCACGTGCTGTCGGTCTGCGCCGTTCCGTTGCCGTCGTACTTCAGCAGTTGGTTGATGAATGTCCGGTCGCCCTCTCCCTGCATGTCACTCCCCACGTATGCCCCGCTGACCAGCAGTTTTCCTCCCGACCTGCAATAGGAAGCCAGTGCCCGCTGCATGGGAGACGGGAAAGTCTTGTAATAGGTGTAGCGCACCGGACAGTCCGTATCTGCCTTCTCCAGCCCCAGCAGATAATCCACCACATCATACGTTTCCAGCGAAACGATGCCATCTTCCACCGCTTCGTCGCTGCACGACACGAAACTGTAACCTCCTGCGGCCTGTATGGCCTTTCCGTGCACGAACGGATAGTCGAAACTGTTGCCGGCCCGCCGCAAACCTTCCCATTCGTTGCCGCTCTGTCCCAAAGTGGTGCCTTCGTGGCAGCGGTCGAAATCGGTCTGTGCCCCGCAAAGGGAGATGTCGTACAGGTAAGGCACACCCGGATCCTGGCGGATGTCAAATCCTGCTTCGTCGGGTGTGTCCACGACAGCCGGACCGCTGACACGGTCGAATCCGTTGACGATAAGCACCTGTTTCTGCCCGTCCGGAGCGCGATAGGCCGAAAGTGTTTCCGAAGGGAAACTCTCCCCGCCCCGGTTGACGGCTGTCACCTTGAAGGAATAGACAATGCCTGGCTCTATCCTGGCGGTGTAAGCGGGACTGTTTACCCGCACACCGTTGTCAAACCCGCCTTGCCCGATGCGCGTGTAGACGATGTATTCCTGCGGACTTGCTGTTTCTTCCAGCGGGTCTTCCACGGGACGCCAGGTGAGTTCTACCCGGTTTTTCCCCCGACCGAACTCCAATGCAAAGTGGCTGACGGGCAGAGGCTGCACCACGTACTTCCGGTCGTGTTGCTGGCAAAGGAACTTCAGGGTACCTTTGTACAAGGCGCGTCCCACGGTAAACTTGAAGTTCGGGTCGTGCCCCAGGCGCATGTCGGCAAAGTTCTGATGGGACAGCATTTCCACGATGGTGGAGGGAACAGCCGGGAGACGGGTTTCGCTGTAGTTGCGGTTCCACATACTGCGGCGTGTCCAGCTGACGTTGAAAGTGGAACGAAGGTCGTGTTGCAACTGTGTCAACAACAGATCGGACAAGTCGCGCGAAGCGTAACGATCGGTACCGGCTGCCAACCGTCCACCGTTGAAGTCCGTCGTGTAGATGCCAAGTGTGCCGATGATGCCGTCATTGGAGTCTGTACCGGCATCGCTGTGCACGGCAACGCTCATTTCCAAAGGCACACCCAAGCCCGTTCCGCCGGGATTAAAAAGGGAGCCACCCGCCAGGTAGTTGAGCGCACGCGATCGGACATTGATGTCATCGGCATAGTCGTTGTCGCTTCCGGGACGTCCATACACCTCAAACGGCATCCCGGCCCATTGGGCTGCATAGCGGGCACCCTCCAGGTAACGCGGCAGCCCGCTGGTCTTCCCGTTGCGGGCAATATTACCCATGCCTCCCCCGAAACGGACAGCATCGGCACAGACCACTCCTTTCTGCTTGCTTTCGTTGGTCAGGACAACCATGCCATACTCGTTTTGCCCCTTGTCAAATTCAAATGTCCCCAGGTAGACCCAGGTGCCACCTCCCATTTGCTGGTTCACCCGGAACTCGGTAACACCCCCTTTGTGGAACACGAGGTATCTGGCATCGCTGATGCTGTTGGGCAATGTCTGGTAGGAAACGTACACGGCATATTGTCCGGTTTCCGGGATGTCGGGCACCCATTCGGCAAACGCTCTGTTCTTTTTCCTCTCAGTGGGGGCGAAACGGGCTGTTCCGCCCTCAAAAGGATTCTCACCGTCCCGGTAGATAAGTTTCCGTTGCGCGAAGCCCTGCCGGGCGGTCGGCTGCCAGTGTGCCTTTCTACTCCCCTCCTCCACATAGAGTGAGTGTTGAGCGGAAGGATTCCCATCGTTGTCCACCACCACCTCCAGACGCTGCGTATCCCGTTCGCGCGGGGTATATACACAGGCTCCGGCATTTTCCAGCATGGGGATGAGATAAGGGATTACGAACGACTGCGTGAACAGGTCTTCGGTGGTGCAGAACAAACGCGGGCGTTGCCACTCCCATTGATCGTTACGGTTGGCATAATACTTGCCGTGGCTTTGCCATACAGCGATGTGCCGTCCTTGCAATCCTCTGTCTGTCTCATAAGGACGCGATATACACTCCACCCACGCATTGCCTTTGTAGTCCAGCCTATCAAAAAGGCGGGTCTTGTCCTTTTTGCGCTTACGGTAGAAATTGGGAACAAGGGCTTCTACCGGCTGACCGTCTGTCCAGAGGGTAAGGCCGAAGTGTTTCACCTTTTTGGGCAATAATGACCGGATGCGTCGGTAAATGCTCTCGGTCGTTTCCGGACGGAAAGGCTGATAGGCGAAGCGGTCGTTGGCATAGATGTCTATGCTCCTGCGGGAAAAGTTGATGTGGAAACTGTCCAACCGGCATGTGCCAATGTCCGTTGCGTCGCAGGTGTATTGCCGGAAGAATGCACGCAGCTTTTCTTCCACATCCTGTTCAGTCTCTTGTCCCCCCAAAGGGATGAAGGTCATCGTGCTGAAAAGCACAAAGAGAAATAAGACCTTTTTCATACGCTGTTGTATCGGTACATTACGGGTATCGTTGCGAGTGCCCGAAGCATCTCTTCCGGTCAGTCGGGAGATACTTCAGGGGTTTCCGGCATGGCATACCTACAGAGGTTCTTGCCTTGTTTTTCCCGGGAGCCTGCCGGAAACGTGAGAACCGTTAAGTGGCCGGAATCAATCGAACAGGCTCCGGAATTTCTTGAATATTTTCTCCTTGACCGAAGTGCTGGGCTTGAAGTTCTCCGATTTCCCCATGCTTTCCAGAGCCTTCTTCTCTTCCTTGCTCAAGGTTTCGGGCACGTATATGCTGACGTTCACCAGCAAATCGCCCACCACATAACCGTTGACATCAGGCAACCCCTTCCCGCGCAAACGCAGGATTTTGCCCGGCTGGGTACCCGGTTCAATCTTGACTTTCACCTTGCCATCTATGACGGGCACTTCCACGGTACCTCCCAGGGCAGCGGTAGGGAAATCAAGCAGCAGATTATACGCCAGGTCGTTGCCGTCGCGCACCAGTTCCTTGTCCGATTCTTCTTCAATCAGGATGAGCAAATCACCCGACACACCGTTGTGCTTGCCGGCATTTCCCTTGCCGTTCATGGAGAATTGCATGCCCTCTGCCGCCCCGGCAGGAATCTTCACCGTCACTACTTCCTCCCCGTAGACGATTCCTTCTCCGGCACACTCTTTGCATTTATGCTTGATGATTTTGCCTTCGCCTCCGCAGGTGGGGCAGGTGGTACGGGTCTGCATGGTACCGAGGATGGTCTGCTGGTTGCGGATTACCGTTCCGCTTCCCTTACAGGTGGAGCAGGTCTCTGTGCTGGTACCGTCCTCGGCTCCTGTACCGTGGCAATGCGGGCAGGCCACATACTTCTTCAGCTTGAACTTCTTTTCCACGCCGGTGGAAATCTCCTTCAGAGAGAGTTTCACCTTGACACGCAGGTCCGAACCACGGTAGCGGCGGACCTGTGCATTTTCCCTTCCGCCAAACCCGCTGCTGAATCCTCCGAATCCCCCTCTTCCTCCGAAGATATCACCGAACATGGAGAATATATCGTCCATGGACATACCACCACTGAATCCGCCGAACGGGCCACCGCCGCCAGCCGCTCCTTCCATACCTGCATGGCCGAACTGGTCGTAACGGGCACGCTTGTCCGGATTGCTCAGCACCTCGTAAGCCTCTGCCGCTTCCTTGAACTTCTCTTCCGCTTCCTTATCGCCGGGATTTCTGTCCGGATGGTATTGTATGGCTTTCTTGCGGTATGCTTTCTTTATTTCGTCAGCCGACGCGCTTTTTTCCACGCCCAGGACTTCGTAATAATCTCTTTTTCCCATGTCACTTTGTCTTATTCGCCTACAACCACTTTGGCGTGGCGGATTACTTTTTCATTCAGCGTATAGCCGGTCTGTACGCAGTCCAGGATTTTTCCTTTCAGTGTTTCTTCCGGTGCCGGAATCACGGCAATGGCTTCGTGGTAATCTGTGTTGAGCGGTTGGTCTTTGGTTTCAATCACCTTCACCCCATTCTGCCCCAACACGGCAATGAATTTGTTGTAGATGAGTGTCACACCTTCCTTCACGGCAGCCACGTCGGTGGCCGTTTCCATGTTCTTGAGGGCACGTTCCAGGTCGTCCACAATGGGCAGGATGCTGCTGATGCACTTCTCTCCCCCGTTCAGGATGAGTTCGGCCTTTTCCTTCATGGTCCGTTTGCGGTAGTTGTCAAATTCGGCCGACAGACGCAAGTATCTGTCCTTCAGCTCTTCCATCTCGGCCCTGTTCTCCTCCAGTGCCCGGGCGAGTTTTTCCTCTTCGGTTTGTGGAGTACTGTTTTCTTCTTCCGGTTCCTGTCCGGGGGCTTCTTCCGTCTGTTCATTCTGAACAGTCTGGTTCTTCACCTCTTCTTCTTCCTTCTTGTCTTTTTTCGGATCCATATCGTTATGCTTTTTAGTTCGAACTTAAAATGTGTCTTGTACCGACATACCGGCGCATTTATATGCGTTTCAATGCGACCTACAAAAACTTTGCCAAAACAGTCCATTTTGGCAAAACGGCGCAAAGGTAACACATTTCTGTCAGATTGACATTGTTTTGCAGACGAATCGACTGAAAAATCTGCTTCCATCCACGGCTCTCTCATTTCATTGAACCTTTAACTCTGAGCACGTTATGCCCTATCCGTTCCGGATGGGAACCGGCAGGCTGAATGCGGCAACCGGGATAGGGCACGGAGCGTGTCCGGTACAGGCAATCCATTTCCGGATTACAGGCACGGAACACGCCCGATACAGGCATCCCGGAAACACTTTATATGCACGCCGGAAGAAAGGTAGAACACTCCGTCGGGTTGCAGGTTGCGGAGACGACGAAGTTGGACTATCTGCTGCGCCCTGTTTGGGATTCATAAAAGTTTGTTATACCTTTGCTCCCGATTATAGAGACACAGAACTCCTTATATACCTTATTATATATAGAAGAATATGATAACAGTTTCAAACGTGGCCGTACAGTTTGGCAAACGAGTGTTGTTCAGTGATGTAAACCTGAAGTTTACGAGTGGTAATTGCTATGGAATCATCGGTGCCAACGGAGCCGGAAAATCCACTTTCCTGCGGGTGCTTTCGGGGGAACTGGATCCAAGCAAAGGCAGTGTGACATTAGGTCCCGGCGAACGGCTTTCGGTCTTGAGTCAGGACCACTTCAAATGGGATGCCTACACAGTGATGGACACCGTGATGATGGGACACACTGTGCTGTGGGACATCATGAAGCAGCGTGAGGCCCTGTATGCCAAGCCCGACTTCACGGACGAGGACGGTTTGAAGGTGGCCGAACTGGAAGAGAAATTTGCCGAACTGGACGGCTGGAACGCCGAAAGCGACGCAGCAGCCCTGTTGAGCGGACTGGGCATCAGGGAAAACAAGCACTATATGCTGATGGGCGAGTTGAACAACAAGGAGAAAGTACGTGTCATGCTGGCACAAGCTCTCTACGGAAACCCCGACAACCTACTGCTGGACGAACCTACCAACGACCTCGACATGGAGACCGTCAGCTGGCTGGAAGACTACCTGGGCAACTTCGAGCACACCGTCCTGGTGGTGAGCCACGACCGTCACTTTCTCGACTCGGTATGCACGCACACCATAGACATCGACTACGGCAAGATAAACCTCTTCGCAGGCAACTACAGCTTCTGGTATGAGTCAAGCCAGCTGGCCTTGCGCCAACAACAGAACCAAAAGGCCAAGGCCGAAGAGAAACGCAAGGAACTGGAAGAATTCATCCGCCGCTTCAGTGCCAATGTGGCCAAGAGCAAACAGACCACCAGCCGCAAGAAGATGCTGGAGAAACTGAACGTGGAAGAAATCAAGCCCTCATCGCGCAAATATCCGGGCATCATCTTCACTCCCGAACGTGAACCCGGCAACCAGATACTGGAAGTGTCGGGGCTGTCCAAAACGTTGGAAGACGGCACGGTGCTTTTCCGCGACGTGAACTTCAACGTGGAAAAGGGTGACAAAATCGTGTTCCTTTCGCACGACCCGAGGGCCATGACCGCACTGTTTGAAATCATCAACGGCAACCAGAAGCCCGACACCGGCCGCTACAGTTGGGGCGTGACCATCACCACTGCCTACCTGCCGCTGGACAACACCGCCTTCTTCAACACCGACCTCAACCTGGTGGACTGGCTCAGCCAGTTTGGCGAAGGCAACGAAGTTTACATGAAAAGCTTTCTGGGCAGGATGCTCTTCTCCGGCGAGGAAGTGCTGAAAAAGGCCAGCGTGCTGAGCGGAGGGGAGAAAATGCGCTGCATGATAGCCCGGATGCAGTTGCGCGGGGCCAACTGTCTCATTCTGGACACACCCACCAACCACCTGGACCTGGAATCCATCCAGGCGTTCAACAACAACCTGAAGCTGTTCAAGGGGAACATCCTCTTTGCTTCCCACGACCACGAGTTCATACAGACCGTGGCCAACCGCATCATCGAATTAACGCCCAATGGCATCATAGACAAGATGATGGAGTATGACGAATACATCGCTTCAGACCACATCAAGGAAATGCGGGCAAGGATGTACAGTCAGGAATGAATGAATGATTGATTGATTGATTGTCCGTTGCCCCTTTATCCGTAAAACTTTGTCAGCATCCGGTTAAGCCAGTTCCAGCGAAAGCGGAACCAGCGACGGGTGCTGATTTGTTTTCCCCCGAAGCGCAACACAAATTCCCGGTAGCCGTGGCGGTGGAAAGGAAGTCCCACATCCATAAATTCCAGATGCCTGTAGCCGCATTGTTTGGCATCGTCCAAAGCTTTCCACACAGCCAGAATGCCGGGATATTGCAAGGCATACGTCTTGCGCATACCTCCCGAGAACCAAAGGTAAGCCGTGTCGTTGGAGTAGATGCAGGCACTGCCGCCGATGATTTTGTTCCTGTAGGTGACAATGAAGATTTTTCCCCGTTTCCCGTTCACCATCTGGTTTTCCAGTTGCTGGAAGAAGTCCGTGCCGGGGAAGTGCCGGCGTACTTTCATCGAATAGACATGGTGCAGCATGTGTGCAAACCGTCTAATCTCTTCCGGGGTATGCGCCTCATGCACGGTAGCCCCGTTTCTCAGTCCCTTCTTGACTTGCCGGATGCGCGAAGCACTAAACCGTTCTTCGACCTTCTCCACGCTATGCAGCGAGTTATGCACGCGCAACCAGTTGATGGGAAAGTACCGGTTCTCACGGAAAGCCTTGTAGCCGAAGAGTGCATTGTCCAGGTTGCGGAATTCGATGAGGAATGCGTGATGCAAGACTTCTTGGGTCAGCCGCAGGAGCATTTCGCCGAACAGGGCTTCCTTGTCGGAACTGTCGTCGAAGTATTCGCCCGCGCCATACACCTCGCACCGCCTGATGAGGGAAGGCGGAAACAGCCGCACACTTTTCCGCACGACAGCAAGCAGCTTGGCTACCGGCCTTTCCGCTTCGGAAACTACGATAAGCAGGGGGGCATAACCCGGCGTTGCTTCATAGATTCGGAACAGGTCGGTGGAGTGGAAACTGTCGCTGCCCGGCAGGTCTGGAAGCTCGCTTCCTCGGCGATATGTTGTCAGTTTCAGTGGCATCGTTGCAAATTTATAGAATATTTGTAAGAAAACCTTCGGAATTCAGCAAATTGACACAATGGAAATGGATAGGTAAACATCGGCTGCTTCCCCAAAATCCACTGCCTCACGACGAGGAACGCGAAAGCCCGAAAACCAATAAGAAGATAACCGGCAAGATTTTGTACGCTTGAAATGCGGGAAAATGTTCGACGAATTTCGCAGTTGTATAATATGAAACTACGATTCGGCTGCAAAAGTAGGAAAAATAACTGAAACAGAACTCCTTTTGAAAAAGAAAAATCCAGGATTCGTTGAACAAAGCCCGCATTTGTTCGACTAAAACACGATAACTGTTTTTATACCATATTGATTACCAGGTGTTTTTATAATGAATCGTAGTTTCATATTATAAAACAATAGTAAAACGTCGATTCGAGAACAATATAACAAGTTGATAAATAAACGTTTGTGGTATGGAAACATTTATCTTGAAGCGCACCGCGCTTTGCCTTTCCTGTCACATAACAACGGTGGACCATTGCTGCTGAGATTCGTCCGGAATGCCACTGTTAGACCTGAAGAATGTTGCAAGTAACGCCCAGAAACTTCATGCGCAAGTCTGCAAGGCGTGACAATTCAAATTCAGAGAGGTATTTAGTCAGCCATCATGCGATTGTCATGAGGGTAACGTGAGGAATGTCCTTAAATTATCAGTTGACGAGGTATCAGTTGACGAGGTATCAGTTGACGAGTTGACAAGGTTATCAGTTGACAAGGTTATCAGTTGACAAGGTAACGAGGTTCAGAATGCTCACTGAACAGTTTTACCAATGGTATCTAAAACCTTGTCAACTCGTCAACTCAACAACTTATCAACTCATCAACTCAACAACTTACCAACTCATCCCCCGTCTCCCGTTACCTGAAACCGGAACTTCAACCCCTTTATTATTATGCCCACAGACAAGCCTAACCGCGTGGATTACCATTGGTTTCTTGTCCGCACACGGCCCGGACACGAACGGAAACTGTGTGCGCTCATCGAGCACGAAAAGGGCAAGATCGGAAACATACTGGAGGCTTATTGTCCTACCAATACCACGGTCAACGTGCGGCGCGGGAAAAACGAGTGCAAGCTGCCCCTGTTCGACGGCTATGTGTTCGTGCTTGCCACACAAGGCGCACTGGCTGACTTTCTCCGTGAAAACTGTATCGACGCTTTCTTGCGCTACAACCGCAAGCGGACACCGGAAGAAAAAGCCACACTTTGCACGATACCCGAGGCCCAAATGCGGGCGTTCAGGGAGTTCAACGAGAACTATGCCGACAAGGTGGTGGTGCTGGAACGTCCCTATACGGACTACGCATTCAACTCCAAAGGGGACGAGCCGAACGAGATTGTGCGTGTCATCGACGGTCCGCTTGCCGGTTGCAAGGGCTATGTCTGCCGCTTCCGCCGCAACCGGGGACTGGTGTTCCACGTGCAGGGCATCATGCCCGGCAGCAGCCTGACCGTTTCCTACCCCAATGTCTACGACCTGCATGTCGTCCGGCTGCACAATGCCGAGGGCGACCGCCTCTCCATTGATACGGAGAAAGCCCGTGCCGCCGACCTCGTCATCGGAATGCTACAGGCCTGCGGTTACGGCGAAAGGACGCTCCCCGTGTTTTACGGGCTTATGAACCGTCTTGCCGCTAATCTGTCGCTGGTCACCCTCTGCCGGGAACTCGACAGGCAGGGCGAAAAAGCCTTGAGCCGTCTCCTTGCGCAGATAACGGGCAAGGAAGCCGGACTTCTTGTCAACCTTGCCCGTTACGAGCATGACAACCCGGGGTACGTGAAGCAAACCTGGGACAAGCTTGTCCTCCGTCCTTTTCTCACCCCGACTTCCGGTGTGGAAATGGAAGAAGGCCGGACAGAGACGGAGTTCCAGCACAAGGATTTCACGGAAATCATCCGCAGGGTGGACATCACCGAAGAGGTCTACTTCCCAAGCAGGCAGGAAGACGGGAAAGTCACGACCGCCTATTATGCCCACATCGGCATGATGAAAGACAAAAACAGTTTCACCTTCTTCGCCAACTGGGACGGTTTCCTCCGGGAATATTTTCTGACAGCCGGCAAGGCGAATGAAAAACTGGTGGAAGGGAAAATATCATCAGGAAACAAGGAGACGGAGAAACAGGGGGACAGGACCTGTGATGAAAAGGAGAAAATGATAGAGTCATTCCGGAATTTTGCACCTACATTATATAAGGTACTGACCGGTGCGGATTCCAGCGTAAAGGCTGTCAAGAACTTTAAGGTAGGCGAAACCACGCTAAATGCAATGGTCCTCACAACAACCGACCTTGCACAAGGAACCGATGAACTGCTTCATACCTGCACCGCCATCTGCAGGGAAATCAACGGCACCAACCGGCTGGCCGTCTGGCGGAGGTATCTGCGTGGGGTGTGGCTACATATTTAATTGAGAATTGAGAATTGAGAACCTTTATGAATGAAGAACGAAGAATGAAGAATCCGTTTCGTTTTCACGGTTTCCTTTTGCAGTCATCCTGAATGAAATGAAGGATCTCCCGCTATCTGCTGCCAAAGGGAGATGCTTCACTGCGTTCAGCATGACCGGAAAAGAACTCATTCCTAATTCGTTGCGCAATGATCATTCCTTATTGAAACGTATTCTTCATTTTTCATTCTTCATTGAAACATATTCTTCATTCTTCGTTCTTCATTCTTCATTTATAAAAGTTCTTCATTTATAAA
>CAYPUJ010000030.1:0-22088 GCA_964413805.1 uncultured Bacteroides sp.
GCGGGGGGATTTTCTTTTTCCTTTTTTCTTCTTCTTTTTTCCCTTTTTTCTTCTTCATGCAAGGGCATACGGGGGATGCTTCGCCAGTGCCCGTAGGGCAATGCTCGCACTGACTGTTGTCGGACAGGGATCTGTACGGTGCATCTTTTTTGTTTTCCTGTACTTCAGATTTGGGATGTGTATATCGATGAATGTCAAAAATGTTCGGCGAGAATGTCTATGGAATCCACTTGGTGTTGGAGTATAAGATATTTGCATGGACTCTTGACTTTGGTCGGAAAAAAGGAAGCATGAAAAGACTCTGTTTGCGAAGGGCTGGTATGACGTTCTTCTCCCTTTTCTCATACGTTTTCTATTGTTTATCTTTGTTTTTTAGGGGTAAAAAGGAATTTTTCAAAGAATAATATGTATTTTTGCGCCTATTATTTGAGATAGTGCTAATATTGTATGTATGATTAAAGATTTACGAACCCCCGATTACATCTTTGAAGCAAGTTGGGAAGTATGTAATAAAGTTGGAGGTATTTATACGGTTCTGTCTACAAGAGCAAACACGTTGCAGGCGAAATTTCGAGATAGACTGTTTTTTATAGGTCCCGATTTTTGGCAAGGTAAAGAGAATCCTTTGTTTATTGAGTCTGATAATTTATGCGCAGTATGGAAAAAGTATGCTGCTGAAAAAGACAACCTCTCGGTTCGTGTGGGACGATGGAATATTCCCGGTAATCCTATTGTGATATTAGTTGATTTTCAACCATTCTTCGAGCATAAAAATGACATCTACACGGAAATGTGGAATCGTTATCAGGTAGATTCATTGCATGCGTATGGCGATTATGATGAAGCATGCATGTTTGCCTTTGCGGCAGGAAAGGTGGTGGAAAGTTTCTATCGTTATAATTTGTCGAATACTGACCAGGTCGTATTTCAGGCTCATGAGTGGATGACAGCCATGGGGGCGTTGTATCTGCAAGCGGCTGTCCCGGAAATAGCCACAATCTTTACCACCCACGCTACCTCAATAGGACGCTCCATTGCGGGAAACAATAAGCCGTTATATGACTATCTTTTTGCCTATAATGGCGACCAGATGGCGCAAGAATTGAATATGCAGTCCAAGCATTCGGTGGAAAAGCAGGCTGCACATTATGTGGATTGTTTCACAACCGTGAGCGAAATAACAAACACAGAGTGTAAGGAACTGCTCGATAAGTCTGCCGACGTCATTTTGATGAACGGTTTTGAAGATGATTTCGTTCCCAAAGGTGCAACTTTCACCGGCAAAAGAAAACGTGCCCGTGCGCTTATGTTGCGATTGGCCAATTGCCTGTTAGGGGAGGATTTTGATGAAGATACTCTGATTGTAGGGACGAGTGGCCGGTATGAATTTAAGAATAAAGGTATAAATGTCTTTCTGGAATCATTGAACCGTCTGAACCGTGATAAGAATCTGAAGAAGAAAGTGCTGGCTTTTGTCAGCGTGCCGAGTTGGGTGGGAGATCCGCGCGAGGACTTGCAAATCCGGTTGAAAAAGAAAGATGAAAAATATACTACTCCATTAGAATGTCCTTTCATTACACATTGGTTGCATAACATGACGCATGACCAGGTACTCGATATGTTGAAGTATCTGAGCATGGGGAATCGTCCGGAAGACAAAGTGAAGGTTATCTTTGTTCCTTGTTATTTGGACGGTAAAGATGGCATTGTCAACAAGCCCTATTACGATGTTATTTTAGGTGAAGACATCAGTGTCTATCCTTCCTACTATGAGCCGTGGGGTTATACTCCGCTGGAGAGTGTCGCTTTCCGTGTACCGACCATTACGACTGATTTGGCAGGTTTTGGCCGTTGGGTGATGAGTCTGAAGGACCAGCATGGTATTAATGACGGGGTGGAAGTCTTGCACAGGTCCGATTACAATTATTCTGAAGTGGCCGATGGCATCAAAGATACGATAGCGGCCTTCTCGTCAAAATCGGAAACCGAGATTGAAGCAATTCGTAAACGCGCATCCCAAGTGGCTGAACAAGCTTTGTGGAAGCATTTCATACAATACTATTACGAAGCCTACGACATTGCTTTGCGCAATGCGATGAAGCGTCAGTTAGGCTAAGAGAAAGAATTTATTAATAATCAGGTTATCATACAATGAAGATTAAAGTTAGTAATGTAAACACTCCGAACTGGAAAGACGTGAATGTGAAGTCTCATATTCCGGAAGCCTTGGAGAAATTGTCTGAACTGGCACGTAACATCTGGTGGTCGTGGAATTACGAGGCCACTGAATTGTTCAGGGATCTTGACCCGAAACTTTGGAAAGAAGTAGGGCAGAACCCGATACTTCTGTTGGAACGCATGAGCTATGCTAAGCTCAAGGCTCTGGCAAGTGATAAAGTGGTTCTCCGTAGAATGGAGGACGTGTATGCTAAGTTCCGTACCTATATGGATGTTGAGCCTGACAAGAGCCGTCCTTCTGTGGCTTATTTCAGCATGGAGTATGGTTTGAGCCATGTGCTTAAAATTTATTCAGGTGGTTTGGGTGTGCTGGCCGGTGACTATCTGAAGGAGGCTTCAGACAGCAATGTAGACTTGTGTGCTGTCGGTTTCTTATACCGTTATGGCTATTTCACCCAGACATTGTCTATGGACGGTCAGCAGATTGCCAATTATGAGGCTCAGAACTTTGGACAGTTGCCCATCGACCGTGTATTGGACGAAAACGGAAAACAGGTGATTGTGGATGTTCCCTACCTGGACTACTATGTACATGCTTACTTGTGGAGAGTGAATGTGGGACGTGTCTCGCTTTATCTGTTGGATACGGACAATGAGTTCAACAGCGAGTATGACCGCTCTATTACGCACCAACTGTATGGCGGCGATTGGGAAAACCGTTTGAAGCAGGAAATCCTGTTGGGTATTGGCGGTATTCTGACGTTGAAGAAACTCGGTATCAAGAAGGACATCTATCATTGCAATGAAGGACATGCCGCATTGATCAATGTACAACGCATCTGCGACTATGTAGCCGAGGGATTGACGTACAACCAGGCCATTGAGTTGGTCCGTGCTTCTTCCTTGTACACTGTGCATACTCCGGTTCCTGCCGGTCACGACTATTTTGATGAAGGGTTGTTTGGCAAGTACATGGGTGGCTATCCCTCACGGATGGGCATCACGTGGGACGACCTGATGGATCTGGGGCGCAACAATCCGGGCGACAAAGGCGAACGTTTCTGTATGTCGGTGTTTGCATGCAACACTTCTCAGGAAGTGAATGGTGTAAGCTGGTTGCACGGCAAAGTTTCGCAAGAAATGTTTGCTCCCATCTGGAAGGGGTATTTCCCCGAAGAAATGCACGTGGGATATGTGACAAACGGTGTACATTTCCCCACTTGGAGTGCTACTGAATGGAAGCAACTGTATGCTGCCAGCTTCGATGAGAATTTCTGGTATGACCAGTCCAATGAAAAGATTTGGGAAGCCATTTACAAGGTACCCGATGAAGTGATTTGGAAAACCCGTATGCAGTTGAAGAATAAGTTGATTGACTATGTGCGCAAGCAATACAGCGAAACATGGCTGAAGAACCAGGGGGATCCTTCGCGCATTGTTTCGTTGCTGGAAAGAATCAATCCGAATGCCTTGCTGATAGGTTTTGGCCGCCGGTTTGCCACTTACAAACGTGCACACCTGCTGTTCACCGATTTGGAGCGTTTGGCTAAGATTGTGAACAACCCCGATTATCCGGTACAATTCCTGTTTACAGGCAAGGCACACCCGCATGATGGTGCCGGGCAAGGCTTGATTAAGAAAATCATCGAAATATCCCGTCGTCCCGAATTCCTGGGTAAGATTATCTTCCTGGAGAATTACGACATGCAGTTGGCACGTCGCCTGATTTCGGGTGTGGACATCTGGCTGAATACGCCGACCCGTCCGCTGGAAGCATCCGGAACGTCCGGTGAAAAAGCATTGATGAACGGCGTGGTCAACTTCTCTGTGCTCGATGGTTGGTGGTTGGAAGGCTACCGCGAAGGAGCCGGTTGGGCGTTGACCGAGAAACGCACCTACCAGAACCAGGCACACCAGGATCAGTTGGATGCTGCTACCATTTACAGCATTCTGGAGGCTGAGATTCTGCCATTGTTCTATGCACGCAACAAGAAGGGGTATTCCGAAGGTTGGGTGAAGACCATCAAGAATTCCATTGCGCAGATTGCCCCTCATTATACGATGAAGCGTCAATTGGATGACTACTATGAGAAGTTCTACAACAAAGAGGCAAAGCGTTTCCACGAATTGGCTGCGGACAACTATGCCAAGGCCAAGGAGATCGCCGCATGGAAAGAGCAGGTAGCCGAGAAGTGGGACAGCATTGAGATTGTTTCGTGCGAAAAAGCGGAGGAAATAGTGAATGCTTCCATCGAAAGCGGCAGGGAATATACCGTCACCTATGTGGTTGATGAAAAGGGGCTGGACGATGCCATCGGTCTGGAACTGGTCACGACCCATACGACGGCTGACGGAAAGCAACGCATCTACTCGGTCGAACCGTTCGATATGATTAAGCGTGAAGGAAACTTATATACTTTCCAATTGAAGCACAAACTGGAAAATGCGGGTAGCTTCAAGGGTGCATACCGCATGTATCCGAAAAATGATGCCCTGCCACACCGCCAGGACTTCTGCTACGTCCGTTGGTTCTAAGGAAGGAATTCTTTTTCTGACTGGAAAAGCCCGGCCACAGACTTTGTGTGCCGGGCTTTCTACTTTCTGTCATGCACTTTGCGCCTTGTGTTTGCGGGCGCAATAACGTTCACACTGTGCGCAGATGTCATACCCCAACATGGCTCCGAGGATGAAATCCTCCTCCGGTGTCAACTGGTTCAGCGGGCGGGTCACCATGCAGCGGATGGCATGGATACACTCAACCTTTCCAAAGAACAGGTTGATTTTGCTTTCATCGACCGGTTGAATGAGGTATGCGATGTGCTGGCTTTCCAGCCGCGCGGTGGCAAAGGCCTCATATTTGCGGTTCATGGTGTGGAGCACCATTTGCCGGACGCCTTTTTTCAGTTCGTAGACGTGATTGAGAAAGACTTTCAAGTCTCCGGGGTGAATGTCGGGAGGTGTCATCATATACGCATATCAGAGAAATGTGTGGTGCGAAGGGTTAAAGTTGCTTTTTCAGGTTGTCCGTCCATGCTTCGATGCGGTCAGCCGTTTTGTCGCTTTCGTTCACCTCGTCGAGGGCAAGGCCGACGAATGCACCGTCTTTCACTGCTGTGGATGCAGAGAAGGAATAATCGTCTGCACTGACTCCACCTCCCAGGAAGGTGCAACCGCTGTCTTTCAGCTCGTCGTATATGATACCCATGCCGTCGCAGAACGTGTCGGCATAGGATTCCGAATCGCCGCAACCGAACAAGGCTATCTCCTTGCCGGAGAGGTCGGCGGACTTCAGCACTTTGATGCCGTCGTACCAGTCGTCCTGCAATTCTCCGTCTCCCCACGTGGAAGTGCCCAGAATGAGCACGTCATAAGCGTTGGCCACATCGGCATCCAACTTGTCTGCGCTGTACACATCAGACGCGGAAACTCCCAATTTATCGGCTATTTGGTTAGCCAAATCTTCGCATGTTCCAGTACTGGAACCATAAATGATACCAATTTTCTTCATTGTCTTCTTATGGTTAAAATTCCGGATACAAAGTAAAGGCTTTATCAGACAGGATGAAATACCTACTTATAGGGCTTTTGTGCGGCATCTGCTCCCCATAAAAGGCTAACCATTTGCATGGGTTCTGCCCGGTGCGGATACCTATAAATAGGGATAGCCCCACCGGAAAACCGGGAACCGTGCTTCTCATCCCCTTCCACGTCGGAGGGTAGGGCATACGGAACGGCTTGCCGCGTCTTCAGGGAGGCGGGCACGTCGATGATGCGCTGGTTGCTGCTGCCGCGAAAGCGCAGCGATTCGTCTTGCAGGTCTTGCCGGAACTTCCCGTCCACCAGCACGTCGATGTAGTGCAAAAGTCCGGCCTGTTGCGGATTGTCCAGCAGGTTCTCGAATGTATATCCCGTGTAGCACCAGATGTTTTTGCGGCTTTTCTGTTTGATGGCCTTGGCCAGTTCGGCAAAGCCTTCCGGCTGGAACATGGGGTCGCCGCCGCTGAAGGTCACGTCGGCAAAGTCATCGGCCAATACCTTCTCCAGGAGTTCGTCCGTGCTCATGGGGTGTCCGTTGCAGATGTCCCACGAGGCAGGGTTGTGGCAGCCGGGGCACCGGTTGGGGCACCCGGCTGCATAGATGGCGGTGCGGAAACCGGGGCCGTCCACCGTTGTGTCTTCTACGATGTCGATGATGGAAATCATGGCTTTGCTCAATTCTTGTCTTTGTTGTGGATGACACGGTCGTTCAGTTCGGCCAGTTTGGCCTGGTTCCAGCGTTCGGTGGTGCCCACCAGGTAGCCCGTGATGCGTTGCAGGCGGTCGATGTGCGTGCTGCCGCAGCGGGGGCATTCTTGCAGGTTGGCGACGGCATTCTCGTAGCCGCAGTCCAGGCAGCGGTTGCGGGTGTGGTTCACAGAACCGTAGCCCATGTTGTAGCGGTCCATCATGTCCACCACGCGCATGATGGCTTCCGGGTTGTGGGTGGCATCGCCGTCCATTTCCACGTAGAAGATGTGTCCGCCGCGCGTCAGGTCGTGGTAGGGGGCTTCTACTTCGGCTTTGTGCCGTGCGCTGCATTTATAGTACACAGGCACATGATTCGAGTTGGTGTAATACTCGCGGTCGGTGATGCCGGGCAGTATGCCGAACTCCTGCCGGTCCTTGCGGGTGAACTTCCCGGCCAGTCCTTCGGCGGGGGTGGCCAGTATGCTGTAGTTGTGCTGGTACTGTTCGGAGAACTGGTTGGCACGGTCGCGCATGTAGGTCACTATTTTCAGTCCCAACGCCTGTGCTTCCCCGCTTTCCCCGTGGTGTTTCCCGACGAGGGCCACCAGGCATTCTGCCAGGCCGATGAAGCCGATGCCCAGCGTGCCCTGGTTGATGACGGGTGCAATCGTGTCGTCCGGTTTCAGTTGTTCGCATCCCAGCCACAGCGAGGACATGAGCAGAGGGAACTGTTTGGCGTGTGCCGATTTCTGGAACTCCATGCGCTCGTGCAGTTGGCGTGCGGTGGTTTCGAGCAGGGCATCCAGTTTGGCAAAGAAGCAGGCGATGCGCTGTTCCTTGTCGGCAATGTCGCGGCATTCGATGGCAAGCCGGACGATGTTGAGGGTGGAAAAGGACAGGTTGCCGCGCCCGATGGAAGTTTTGGGACCGAAGCGGTTTTCAAACACCCGTGTGCGGCATCCCATAGTGGCCACCTCGTGCAGGTAGCGTTTGGGGTCATCGGCTTTCCAGGCATCGTTCTGGTTGAAGGTGGCATCTAAATTGAGGAAGTTGGGGAAGAACCGGCGGGCGCTCACTTGGCAGGCCAGGCGGTAGAGGTCGTAGTTCCGGTCGGTCGGCAGGTAGCTGACGCCGCGTTTCTTCTTCCATATCTGGATGGGGAAAATGGCCGTTTCGCCGTTGCCCACCCCTTGGTAGGTGCTCTTCAGCAGTTCGCGGATGATGCACCGCCCTTCGGCCGAGGTGTCTGTGCCGTAGTTGATGGAACTGAACACCACCTGGTTGCCCCCGCGCGAGTGGATGGTGTTCATGTTGTGGATGAACGCCTCCATAGACTGGTGTACCCGTGCCACGGTGCGGTTGATGGCGTGCTGCAGGATGCGGTCCTCGCCGTCCAGCCCGTCCAGCGGTTGCTGCGTGTAGTCCTCGATTTCCTTGTGATAGAGGTGCGCATAGTCCTTGCCCGTCAGCATCTCCAGGTTCTTCACCTCCTCGATGAAGCTGCTGCGCACGTATGGTGCCAGGTAGAAGTCAAAAGCCGGTATGGCCTGTCCGCCGTGCATCTCGTTCTGCGCCGTTTCCAGGGAGATGCATCCCAGTATGCTGGCCGTCTCGATGCGCTTGGCCGGGCGCGACTCTCCGTGGCCTGCCGAGAAGCCATGCGTCAGGATGCGGTCCAGCGGATGCTGCACGCAGGTCAGGCTTTTGGTCGGGTAGTAATCTTTGTCGTGGATGTGGAGGTAGTTCCGGTTGACCGCTTCCAGTGTTTCCTCGCTCAGCAGATAGTCGTCCACGAAGGGCTTGGTGGTTTCGCTGGCAAACTTCATCATCATGCCCGCCGGTGTGTCGGCGTTCATGTTGGCGTTTTCGCGGGTGACGTCGTTCGACTTGATGTTGATGATTTCCAGGAACATCTCCCGTGTCTTGGCTTTGCGGGCAATGCTGCGCTGGTTGCGGTAGGCAATGTACTTCTGTGCCACATCTTTCCGGCTGCTGTTCATCAGTTCCATTTCCACGGCATCCTGTATGTCTTCCACCGTCATCTGCGGTGCTCCCTTGAAGGCAATCCGGTCTGTAATCTGGTGAATCAGTTGCAGGTCTTCGCCCTTGTCGGTGTGCAACATGGCCTTGCGGATGGCTGTGGCTATCTTTTCTTCGTTGAAGCCGACGATGCGCCCGTCGCGTTTGACTACTGTTTGTATCATGGTCGCTTTTATTGGATAAAATTATACCTGTTTTGTTGTGCCTGCAAAGATACCACTGTTATGTGTATGTTTTCTTTTTGGGATAACTTTTGTGTGATTAAAAAGTGTTAACCTGTTGTTTTATAGGTAAATGTGATATTAAAGTGGAAAACTCACCGTTCTTTTATTGGAGAGAGCCTTTCCTTATTAGTATAACCGGAAGGACAGAAATCCGGGAGAAGAAATACTTCTTCGGCTGAAAATGGAGGCGGGGCTTTTGATGCTACAATATTTTGTTTATCTTTGGGGCGGATTGGTTTGCTTCGGGTTTTCGCCCGTGGCGATTAAAAGGGAACCGGGTGCGAATCCCGGACAGTCCCGCTGCTGTGAGGTTTTTCGAAAGCATTTCGCAGATTACTCTTTGCCACTGACAGAAAAGGTTCCTTGGGGACTGCGTTGGGAAGGCGTGCGGAATGAAACCGAGTCAGAAGACCTGCCGTCCGGTTGGTTGCATCTTTGTTGCTCGTGGGATTAGGACAGAGAGTCAAGTTTTTTATCATAAATAAGAGAAAGGATAGTGTATATGGGAAATGACGTATTTCTTCCTGTGGAAGTTGATGTGGCGGGCGCATTCTGTATGCCTCATGCCCTGAAAGACGTGCGTGGACAATACCAGGCAGGCTGTGTCAGCCTTCAGACCCTGCAAGCGGTGGAGGATGCCGAAGTGCGTAACCTTGTCTGTCGCCTGAAAGCCGTAGGTATGCGAGTGGTGACAGACGGCGGATACCGTTGCCGGGAGTTGCTGACAGACTGGGACGAATATCGCCGGGCTGTTTTGTCGGATTTTGCTTTCCTGGCAGAGGTGGCGGGAAACGACACGTTGCCCAAGCAGCACCTGCTGTCTCCGGCAAGCGTGCTGGCAGGCATGAAGCGCAACGGACAGCCGGAAGGCGGTCTGTTGGAGGTGCCCGGTGCCGTGGCGGGAAACCGGTGGTCGGACGAGGTTGCGGCAGGGTTCAAGAGCCTGCTGGAAGCACTCCATGCTTCCGGTTGCCGTTACGTGCAGTTCGACGAGTTTTGCACCGATGTTTCCGACGAGGCCATCCGCATCAGCAACCGTGTGTTGCGCGAGCGTCCGGCGGGGATGTTCGTGGCTTTCCATGCTCCCGTCGGGGTGTTGCGCCGGCTGAACGGGGTCGATGCGTATTTCCTGAACTACGACTGCAACCTTTGCGACCGCAGCCGCCTGTTGTGGTTTGTGCGGGAGACGAAGGCGGTCTTTGGCTTTGTCCTTTCCCGCTATCCCGTGGAGGACGAGCTGGACGAACTGCAGGCACGCCTCGAAGAAGTGCTGAACTATATCCCCCTGGCCCGAATCACCCTCTGCCTGCCCGATGCACGCAGCCTGTTGCACCATGCACAGTCCGACGAAGAAAGGCAGTGGGAGACTTTGCACCTGGCAATGGAAATGGCCCGCCGTGTGTACGGGTAGGACAGGGAACGGACGCGAAAAAAAAACGGCAGCCGGTGTTCCGCAGCGGGACACCGGCTGTTTTTGTGTGTGCCCGTGCATGGGCACACACTGGGAACCTCCGTCTTTTGTTATTTGAGCACTTCGGCCAGTTTCTCTTGCAGGCCTTCCCCGTGCAGGCCACGTGCCAGGATGATGCCTTCACCATCGATCAGCACGGTGTGGGGAATGCTGCTCACGGCATACAGCTTGGCACCTTCGCAGTCCCAATACTTCAGGTCAGACATTTGCGGCCACTTCATGCCCAGCTGCCCGATGGCGTTCTGCCAATCCTCGGCTTTCCGGTCGAGCGATACGCCCACGATTTCAAACTTTTTCTTCTTGTATTTGGCGTATGCCTCCACAAGGTTGGGCATCTCGCGGCGGCAGGGGCCGCACCAGCTTGCCCAGAAGTCCACCAGCACCACTTTGCCTTTGCCAACGTAGTCGGACAGCCTGACAGTCTTCCCGTCGGGTGTCTGCATCTCGAAGTCGGTGAATTTCTGCCCCACGGCTGTGGCTTTCAGTTTCACCACGTTCCCCTTGATTTTGACGATGGACTCGTCCTGTGCGTATGCGTCGGGTATTTCCGATGTCCAGGCATCCAGTTCGTCCACGTCCATGTAGTAGTAGTTCTGTTTGAGCAGCTGCACACCCACCGCGTTGGTAATGTTCTGGCTGATGCCTACCTTGGTTACTTCCAGGATTTGGTCTTCCATTGCCTCTGCCTTTTCTTTTTGGGCGGCACGTTGCTCTTCGGTCAGCGTAGTGTCAGACAGGGTCGCAAAGATGTTCTGCATCTCTTGTTGGAGTGTATTGATCTGCTCCCTGATACCCTGGTAGATGTCGTTGGTCGGTGTCCCGGTAGCAACGTCGCGTGTCTCTCCCATTGTGACACTGATGTTTCCGTTTTCGAGGAAGAAATCCATGGCCATCCCCCGGTCGGAACTTCCCTTGTAGGTCAGGTAGCGGAAGGCGGGCAGGCTGTCCTCTGATACGCCTTTCAGTGTGAACGTACCGTTTTGGATGGTGGCCGAATCCAGCTTGACCAGGCTGCGTCCTTCCCGGCTTTGCAGGTAGACGACATCTCCGTCGGTGGCACCTTCCACGCTTCCATTGATGGTGTAACCTTTGTTTCCGCTGCAAGCGGCGCACACAGCGGCCACAGCGCACAAGTAAGTAATCTTTTTCATTTTTGTTTTTTGGTTTGATGGTTAGTGGGAGCAAAGATACAGATTTATGCGAAGATTGGAAGCGGTCCCCCCTAAGATTTTGCAAAGTTTGACCTCGGTAGCCGCCTTGGCATTGCCTCGGTAGCTACCTTGGCACTCCCTCGGTAGCTACCTCGACCCTCCCTTGGTAGCTACCTCGGCCTCCCCTTGGTAGCTACCGAGGCAATTGGTTGATTGTCAGCATGGTGTATCCCTTTTGTTCCGTACCTGTGTGGAGCGTGTTCCGTGCCTGTGTGGAACGTGCTCGACACAGGCAATCCGTTTCTTCCGTACAGGTGTGGAGCGCGGCCGGTACAGGTGCCGGCAAAAAGAAACTCCCCTTGGGAAATGACATCCTAAGGGGAGTTTGTGAAATGCTGTCCGCGTTTCGGCTGTGCTTCTTTTTTTATGCTTCGGCAGCCGGGGCTTCGGTCTTTTCAGCTTCCTCAGCCTGTGCTTCGGCTTCGGCTTTGGCTGCTGCTTCAGCGGCTTTCTTTTCGGCTACGGCCTTTGCTTTCTCTTCGTTCACTTTCTTTTCAGCTTCCAGTCTTGCTTTCTCTTCGGCTTTCTTGGCCTCTTCGTTCTTGGCCTTCAGGGCAGCCAGTCCGTTTTGCTTGTTGTTCTTCCAGGCTTCAAACTTGGCCTCTGCTTCCGCTTCGCCAAATGCGCCCTTTGCTACACCGCCCAGCAGGTGCTTCTTCATGTAGACACCTTCGCGGGAAAGTATGCTGCGTGCGGTGTCCGTAGGCTGTGCGCCTTTCAATACCCAGTCGAGTGCGCGCTCGAATTTCAAATCTACAGTGGCCGGATTGGTATTTGGGTTGTAAGTACCAATCTTTTCAATGAACCTGCCATCCCGTGGTGCTCTTGCATCAGCAATGACAATGGAGTAGAAAGCATAGCCTTTGCGTCCATGTCTTTGCAATCTGATTTTTGTTGCCATTTAATTACTTGTTTTTTAATGAATGATTTGAATTAGTCTACCATCTCGTGATAGTGGCCGCAAAGGTAGGCATTTCTCCCGAATGTGACAATATGTTTGCTGAAATATCGGTGGCTTTTGCCAACGGACTGCCTATTTTATCAGTTGTTTGCCGTCCGAAAAGGCGTTGCCGGCCTTTCCGCCCACTACCAGGTAGTCGTTGTTGAATGGGTCGAAGATGATGGGCGCCACTTTGGAGGCATCCACCTTTCCTGCTGCATCAAGCACACGCTCGTCCACGCTCACGTTTACAATCTCGCCCCGCAAGATGCAGGTGTCCGGGTTGTAGTCAATCAGTCTGCATTCTACGGCCACGGCCAGTTCCTCGATGAGGGGTGCATCCACGAAGTCCGACTTCACGGCATGGAAGCCGGCTCGCTCAAACTTGTCGGGCACTTTGTTGCCCGACACCAGTCCCACGTAGTCGCAAGCCACCACGTGTGCCGCTTCGGCCATGCTGACGGTGAATGCACCGCGTTTCAACAGGTTCTTCACCGTTTTGTGGCCTGCGCTCAGGCAGAGGCTGATTTCTTTCATTTCGCTGATACCTCCCCATGCCGCGTTCATGGCATCGGGGATTCCCGCTTCGTCATAGGTTGCTATGATAAACACTGGTTGCGGGTAAGTCAACGGTTTGGCTCCGAAGTTTTTTCTCATGTTTGTCTGTCTTTTGGTTATTAATAGTCTGCATATCGCTTTTCCCGCCGTTTTCCGTCCTGCGGTGCAGGGCGGTCGGGGAATTTCTGTAAAGGTAAGCGTGGAAAACGGGAGACGTACTACCCGGATTACTGAATTGTATCAGTCCGGGTAGAAAAAGCGGAGCTTTGTAGTTAAAAAAGCCAATATTGCAGACGACCGGTTTTGCCGGAGCAAGGAGTGTGGCGTAATATTTGTATTTTTGCGATGTTTCTTGATAAGTCGAAGGATATGAATCGTTTTACTGCAAAGGACCGTCCGGCCGTCATCGCCGCTTATTTTCTTATATATGTGGTATGGGGTTCTACCTACTACTTCATAGGGGTGGCGTTGCAAGGCTTCCCCACTTTCCTGTTGGGGGCACTGAGGTTCTCGGCGGCGGGTTTGCTGCTGCTTGGCGTATGCGCGGTGCGCAGAGAGCGCGTGTTCCACCGTGCTTTGATTGGGAGGTCGGCCGTGAGCGGTATCGTGTTGCTGTTCATCGATATGGCTGTCATCATGTTGGCGCAGCGGTATGTGAGCAGTAGCGTGGTGGCCATCGTGGCGTCGTCAACGGCCGTTTGGATTTTGTTGCTTGATGTCCCGGAGTGGAGGAAGAATTTCCGCAGCGTCGCCACCCTGGCGGGCATCTTTCTGGGTTTCGCGGGGGTGGGTATGCTTTATGCCGAGCAGTTGGGCGGCAGCGACGGGGCACACTCGCACCACGAATACGGCATCCTCATCCTGATAGGCGGGTGCATTTCCTGGGCATTGGGCACGTTGTACACCAAGTACCGGTCGTCGGGCGCGGAGGCCGTGGACGGTTTTGCGGGTTCGGCCTGGCAGATGCTTTTCGCCAGCCTGATGTTTTGGGTGTGCAGTGTGGCACTGGGCGAAACCTCCGGGTTCGTTGTCGGCAGCATACCGTTGTCCGCCCGGTGGTCGTTGGCCTATCTGATAACGTTCGGTTCGTTGCTGGCCTATTCGGCTTACGTGTGGCTGCTGAAAGTCCGTCCTGCGGCGGAAGTGGCGACACATGCCTATGTCAACCCTGTGGTGGCTGTTGTCATCGGCGGACTTGGAGGGGAACAGATAACCTGCCTTCAGCTGGTCGGACTGGCTGTCATTCTGGGCAGTGTCATGTTGGTGAACAGGAGGTAAATATTTCCTTTCTCACTTTTTTATATTACCTTTGTGCGCGAAACATTTAGATAAAGAGATGAAGTTTTCCGAATTACCACTGAATGACCAAGTATTGGATGCTTTGGATGCAATGCGTTTCGATACTTGCACTCCCATACAGGAAAAATCGATTCCTGCTATTCTCGAAGGTAGAGACGTGATAGCCGTTGCACAGACAGGTACAGGCAAGACGGCTGCCTATCTGCTGCCCGTCTTGAACAAATTGTCCGAGGGAAACCATCCGCAGGATGCCATCAATTGCGTCGTAATGGCGCCTACGCGCGAGTTGGCCCAGCAGATAGACCAGCAGATGGAGGGCTTTTCCTATTTCATGTCTGTTTCGAGCGTGGCTGTCTATGGAGGAAACGACGGACTCCTTTTCGAACAGCAAAAGCGGGGACTTACGTTGGGGGCTGATGTTGTCATTGCCACGCCGGGACGGTTGATAGCCCACCTCAACCTGGGATATGTCGATTTGTCGCATGTTTCCTATTTTATACTGGATGAGGCGGACCGGATGCTCGATATGGGGTTCTACGACGACATCATGCAGATCGTGAAGTACCTGCCCCGGGAACGGCAGACCATTATGTTCTCGGCCACGATGCCGGCCAAGATCCAGCAGCTGGCCAGCTCCATCCTGACCGATCCGTTGGAAGTGAAGCTGGCCGTGTCGAAGCCGGCAGAGAAGATTGTCCAGGCCGCGTATGTTTGCCATGAGAGGCAGAAGTTGGGCATTATCCGTTCCCTTTTTTCGGAAGAAGTGCCGGAGCGTGTCATTGTGTTCGCATCTTCCAAGATAAAGGTGAAAGAAGTGGCAAAGGCATTGAAGCAGATGAAACTGAATGTGGGCGAGATGCATTCGGACCTGGAACAATCCCAACGGGAGGAAGTGATGTATGCTTTCAAGGCCGGTAGGATAAACATCCTGGTCGCTACGGACATTGTGGCCCGTGGCATTGACATAGACGACATTCGGCTGGTGATAAACTATGATGTGCCCCACGACAATGAAGACTATGTGCACCGCATCGGCCGGACGGCCCGTGCCAATAACGACGGTGTCGCACTGACGTTTGTCAACGAGAAGGAACAGGCCAACTTCAAGCACATTGAGAACTTCTTGGGAAAAGACATCTACAAGATTCCGCTTCCTCCCGAATTGGGAGAAGCACCGGAGTATGTTCCGAAGGTCCGTGGCAGCCATAACAAGAGGCCCGGAAGGAAACCGCGCAAGTCTGCATCGAAGAACTGAGGGGATAAGTGCCGGGGAGTGGGAAGCCGGTGGCATATTGTGGAAGGAGTAGGGCACTACTCCTTGTTTTTTTATGAGCGGAATACTTTTCCCCTTTATTATAATGTGTGCAAAATCAGTAATATTGGTAGGGCTTTGTGTTGTTTCCCCGTTACCTTTGCAGGTGTTAAGCGTAAAGCGTCCCTTGCAATCATGTGAATTATAAAAAAAGGATGTATCATGTTACGTAAAATCAGACTAACGTTTGCCATTTTGTTTTTTGCTTTCGTCACGCTGTTGTTCCTCGACTTTACGGGGACAGTGCATGCGTGGCTGGGGTGGATGGCGAAAGTTCAATTCTTGCCGGCTGTCATGGCATTGAATGTGGGGATCATGTTGCTGCTGGTGGCACTGACGCTCATCGCAGGACGTGTGTATTGTTCTGTTATCTGTCCTCTGGGAGTGTTCCAGGACATCGTATCCCGGATTAGTGGGATGAGGCGGAAGAAGAAGTATCGTTTCACGTATTCTCCCGCCCTGTCCTGGTTGCGTTATGGCGTGTTGGCGGTGTTTGTCGTCGCGCTGCTGGCCGGAATAGGTTCGGTGGTTTCTTTGTTGGATCCTTATGGCTCGTATGGACGGATTGCTTCCAATTTGTTTGTACCGTTCTATGGTTGGGGAAACAATGTGCTGGCATACCTGGCAGAGCGGGCCGACAGTTACGCTTTCTACGAAACGACGGTGTGGCTGAGAAGCCTGCCTGCCTTCCTGGTGGCTGTTGCGACTTTTGTCATATTGGTTGTTCTGGCGTGGCGCAACGGGCGGACCTATTGCAACACGATCTGTCCGGTGGGAACGGTATTGGGCTTGTTGTCCAGGTATTCATTGTTCCGCGTCACGATAGACCCTGGAAAGTGTGAGGCTTGCAGTCTTTGCGCACGCCGTTGCAAGGCTGCCTGCATCGATTACAGGAACCACCGCATTGATTACGGCCGTTGCGTGTCTTGCATGGATTGCATCGATGCCTGTAAGCGCGGGGCTGTTAAGTATCGGTTGCGTTACGGCCATTCACAGCCTGTCGCGAAGGAAGCATCCGCAGTGCCGCCTGAAGACCCGTCCGGTCGTCGTTCTTTCCTGACCGCTGCTGCACTTTTGGCCACTTCGACCCTCATGGCGCAGGAACAGAAAAAAGTGGATGGCGGTCTGGCCGTCATAGAAAAGAAGCAGGTACCGACAAGGCAGACACCTGTCTTGCCTCCCGGTTCGCACAGTGCCCGGCATTTTGCCCGGCATTGCACCGCCTGCCAGCTGTGTGTATCGGTGTGTCCCAACGAAGTGCTGCGCCCATCGACGGCATTGGGCCGCTTTATGCAACCGGAAATGTCCTATGAACGGGGCTATTGCCGTCCGGAATGCAACCGCTGTGCAGAGGTATGTCCCACAGGGGCGATTCGGCTTGCCGACCTGGCGGAGAAGTCTTCCACCCAGATTGGACATGCCGTGTGGGTGAAACAGAACTGTGTGCCCCTGACCGATGGAGTGGAATGCGGCAACTGTGCCCGTCATTGCCCGACCGGTGCAATACAGATGGTGGCTTCCGACCCGGACAACCCTGACTCGCCGAAAATCCCGGTGGTGAACGAAGCGCGTTGCATTGGCTGTGGAGCATGTGAAAACCTGTGTCCGTCACGTCCTTTCAGTGCCATCTATGTGGAAGGACATGAGATACAACAGTTCATTTGATGCCCCTGTGTCACAGGCAGTGCTTTCCGCACTATGGATTGCAGACAGGGGACTATGCTTTTTGTTTAACAATGAGAACTTTCGTATAGATATTGAGTATGGAAAACAAAGAAAACAACATATCTCGCCGTGATTTCTTCAAGACCGTGGGGACGGTAGGACTGGTTGCTACCGGACTGGCTGCTTGCGGTGAAAAGACGGGCAAGGCTGCCGACGGGCAAACTGCGGCAGGAGAAATGACTTATCGCACCCATCCTGCCACGGGAGACCGTGTATCGCTGTTGGGATTTGGCATGATGCGTTTGCCTTCCGATGACGGGCGAAGCGCGCGTGAGGGCAGTGGAGAAATCGACCAGGAACTGGTGAACCGGATGGTGGACTATGCAATAGAGCATGGCGTAAACTACTTTGATACTTCCCCTGGCTATTGCCGTGGAAAGTCGGAACATGCCACGGGCATTGCGTTGAGCCGGCATCCGCGTGATACGTATTATATAGCAACGAAACTTTCCAATTTTTCTCCCTCCACTTGGGGGCGGGAGGCTTCCATTGCCATGTATCACAATTCGCTGAAAGAGTTGCAGGTGGATTATATCGACTACCTGTTGCTGCATGGAATCGGCATGGGAAGGGATAGCATGAAAGAATTCAATGCCCGCTACATAGATAATGGCATGTTGGAGTACTTGCTGGAAGAACGCCGTACAGGGCGCATCCGCAACCTTGGCTTTTCCTATCATGGCGACGTCAAGGTGTTTGACTATCTGCTTTCCCGGCATGATTATTACAAATGGGACTTTGCGCAGATACAGCTGAACTACCTGGACTGGAAGTATGCCAAGCAAATCAATCCGCGCAACACCGATGCTGAGTACCTGTACAATGAGTTGACAAGCAGGAAAATACCCGCCATCATCATGGAGCCTTTGTTGGGAGGCCGTTTGTCCAATGTGCCGGACAACGTGGTCGCCCAACTCAAGCAGCGGGATCCGGAGCGGAGCGTGGCCTCTTGGGCGTTTCGTTTTGCCGGCAGTTTTCCCAATGTGCTCACGGTGTTGAGCGGCATGACACGGATGGAACATCTGCAGGACAACCTGCAAACCTATTCTCCGTTGAAGCCCTTGACCGACGAAGAATTCCAGTTCTTGCAAGACACTGCCACCAGGATGATGCAGTTCGACACCATACCCTGCAATGACTGCAAGTATTGTATGCCCTGCCCGTATGGCATTGACATTCCGGCTGTGTTGCTGCACTACAACAAGTGCCTGAACGAGGGGAATATTCCCGTCAGCTCTCAGGAACCGGGGTATCGCAAAGCACGTCGGGCTTTCCTGGTAGGGTACGACCGCAGTGTGCCCCGTCTGCGGCAGGCAAACCATTGCATCGGTTGCAACCAGTGTTCACCCCATTGTCCGCAACGCATAGACATCCCCGCCGAAATGCACCGGATAGATAACTATGTGGAGCAGTTGAAGCAAGGAACCCTCTAATGCAGGAAGCGGGCTGTAGTGTCCGGCGGTTGATTCTTATGCATTGGTGAATCCGCGTGTTGCCAATGCGTTGTCTTCACCATGCATATATACTTCAAGTGGCAACGAATATATACTTCAAGTGGCAACGAATATATACTTCAAGTGCCGATGAATATATACTTCAAGTGGCAACGAATATATACTTCAAGTGGCAATGAATATATACTTCAACTGCAAAGTAAGTATATATTCATCTTGAGCCACACTTAAACCGGTTGAATAAAGTGAGAAATTGAATCTCTAATATTTAAAATATAATACTCATTTTATTTGTTTCTCAAGAAAAAATAGTAAATTTGCAGTTGAATATAATCATCGGTTCGTGATGACGACCGTTGAAACATATTGCATTCGTATTGACTCGTGAAGGAAAAACTGCTAAATTTCATTGATAGACGGGGATGTGCGGAGCAATCGTGTCGTATTTTGTCGAATACGGCACGAACTGCATACGTCCGTCTATCAGCCTTTAGCAGTGGCTCCTTCATCGGCGTGAGCAGATTCGTGCCTTTAATAATATAGCAGGGGTTTGCTTGAATATGGTAAACCCCTGCTCATTATATGATAATAGAAAGTAAGAATACTGACACGAAAACGAAAATATTGGCAAGAGTTTTGCCACTATTCTTAGTAAATAACTATGAGTCCGTAACAATAGCACTCATGGAAGATGCAACCCGTATCACACGAGGAACAATTTATCGGTATTTTAACAACAAAGAAGACATATTTAATCAATCGGTAGTCCAGTATTATGATTCACCATTAAACGTATTATACGCTTTGAACCCAGAGAAACACACTTTGGATAGTTATTGGAAACTTAAAATCCGACAACTTGAGTCTTCTTATGAGTACTTCTGGAAATATGGCATTTTTGCTGACGTGGTTGCCATATCGCATTATATCGAGATACAAGCACTGCGTATTGTCCCCACATTTAACGAGATGGTAATATCACATAGGCATAGGAACGCAAAATATTGGTCGTTGGTATTGAAAAATACGCCTGATTTCACTCTGAATACGAAAAGTGTATCATATCAAAGAGCCGGTCTGATATACCACGGGGTTTACCTGCAATTATGTTCCTCTTATCCGAAAGTAAAACTTAGCTTGCCTGAAATAGTTTTTTCTCATAAATAGTCGTGTTTAGTTTAATAATGCAAAACCACGTTCAGTGAGCACACGGTGTGCTTCAGCCGCATATTTTTCAAGATACACATGTTCGGGAACTACGGGTGGGGCAAACAATCTACCCAGGCAATGGTTGATAAGCCATCGCACTACCGGCTTTCCAGACCAGAATCCGTAATAAATGTTTTCTACCAACGCGCCGGACATCGTTTTAGGATAATAGCTCATCTGCCCGAAATCGACATATAACTTGCCCCGCGCTTCCGCTTCTTTTACTGTGCGGAATATAGTATTGAGATATAGAACTTTGGAATCATCGTCTTTATATTTAAATCCCATATATAACGGAATCAGATTGACATCATTCTCCAATATAATGACCATCACCCGAACTTCCGCTGTATAATTATCTTTGGCAACAAGGAAAAAGGATTTATCGCCCAGCAAGTCATTGGTCGCCTCAAAGAATCTTTCGTTCAGGAATTCAAACTTATTCTTGGCTTTTTCAAGAACAGCCCTATAAAGAGTTGTGAATTGTTTAGTTGGTTCACCTCCATAGTCACTTATGATTTCCCAATGGAATGACTTGTCAAAACTGTCTTTGAATTTACGGTAACGCTTGCGGTTCTTTTTGCGTAAACCATCTGGATACGATACGTTTGGTAGAATTGGTATGGCAGTAGTAGGAAAGGATATGAAAAACTTATAGTCCGTAGTCAGAATGTCTTTAACATATTGAAGGCTTCGTTCCCTAACATCCTTGACAAAAACGAAACTGGATTTGACCTGGGTACTCATCCTTTTGATTTCTCCTCCGATAATTTTCGCCACCTCTTTCTTTTCCGTTTCCGACAAATCGGGAGCATATTCAATGAAATGTTCACACGTTGCACCATAGGAACCGGTAACAAAAGCCCGGAGCTTCAAAAATGACGGAAAGATTTTTCTTATCCATGAAATCCATGCTTTAGCTTTGCCGGATGAAGCTATGTTCATTATGTCCATGCCATAACTGAAACATGGAACAATGGCTATTATTTCCATGCCTCTGAATACTTGCAGATAGTGAAATCCTACATCTTCAAATTCTGCAACTTCGTTTGCTTTCATGAATTCCCGACTTTTGATTACGTCCGAACCGTATATTTTCTTCCAGTTTTCGGAAGTGATGTCATCAATTGTGCCGCACCATTCAAATGTTATACTATTTGACATACCTTTGCAACCCATATTTTTCAAATAAAGAAATCAATAAAGCAACCAACCCGTCCATGTCTTCTTTTGTATGGCTTGCCATAACACTTATACGGAACCGTGTAAGATTGGCAGGAACTACAGGCGGGATAATGGCATTGATAAAATAGCCGCTATCAAAAGCGTCTTTCACCATATAAGTAAGGACACCAGTATCACCAACTACAAGAGGTATAATCGGTGTCTGTGTATTTAGTATATTAAAGCCTGCTTTCCTAAGAGCATTTTGAAGATACAGCGTGTTTTGGCGTAATTTGTCAACAATATCCGAATTGTCCATTTTCTTAAACACCTCAATAGCTGCAGCGCAGACAGAAGGAGGTAACGATGTAGAGAACATATTACTCCGCGCGTATATGCGCAGGTAATCTATTATCTCTTGTGAAGCGGTTATATACCCTCCTATCGTTCCGACAGCTTTACTGAGCGTTCCGGTTACAATTATATTGTTTCGCTCAGTTATGCCATAGTAAGATAGCGTACCGGCTCCTTTTTCTCCAATCACACCAGTAGCGTGAGCATCATCAATCAAGAGTATGGCACTGTATTTTTTGCAGAGTTCAAGTATTCGGGGAATATTGGCAATGTCACCATCCATGCTGAATACGCCGTCCGTAGCTACCATAATCCCATTGGGGTATTGGTCGGCATTTGCCGAAAGCAGTTTTTCAAGATGTCCCATGTCTCCATGCCTGAATCGGAGCATCTTCGCACCGGAAAGAACGGTTGCATCAAGCAGGCTTGCATGGTCAAGTTTATCATGGATTATTAGATGGTTACTACGCAATAAGCCTGAAACAGCCCCAAGGTTGGCCGTATAACCTGACGAAAACAGCATCGCATCTCCGAACCCGGTTTTATCAGCGATGGTTCTTTCTAATTGTGTCTGATAGATTGTCGTACCGGTAAGCAATGGCACTCCTCCGGAACCTATTCCAAATTCTTTAGTTACCTCTATCGCCTTTTCAACAGCTTCAGGAAGTATGGTTGCGCCAAGATAACTGTTAGAACCGAAGATAATTACTTTTTCAGTCTTT
>CAYPUJ010000031.1:0-21846 GCA_964413805.1 uncultured Bacteroides sp.
TCGGCCTCCCCTTGGTAGCTACCGAGGCAATTGGTTGATTGTCAGCATGGTGTATTCCTTTTGTCCCGTACCTGTGTGGAGCGTGTCCCGTGCCTGTGTGGAACGTGCTCCGCACTTGTGTCCGGCAAACTCTCTTATCTTATTTATCCCCACTGTTTTTCTACTGATCCTCAGGAACCTTATTCCTCCACGCCGCAATGATGGAAGTGCATTTCTTTTTCAGCCTTTTCTTTGGAGAAAGTGAAATAGGTGCACGTGGCTTCTGTGCATAACTCTCCCCGGCTGTCGTAAAGACGGGCTTCTACAACCGCCAGGTTGCGCTTTTGTTCGCGCAGTGAGGCACGTAATGTCAGTTGCGGTTCGTTGGTGGAAACCGTTTTGCGGAAACGGGTCTCCATCTTGGAAGTGACGCCTCCTGTTTGCAGCTTGCGGAACACGACCCATCCGCAAATCTCGTCCAGCAGTACAGACTGTATTCCCCCGTGCAAGGTGTTCAACCACCCCTGGTACTCAGGGCGTGGTTGCCATGTGCTGACGATTTCATTGCCGTCTTCATAGAATTCCATGTGTACACCGACCGGATTGTCGGGGGAGCAGCCGAAGCAGTTGTAGCCTTCCGTGTCTTTCCACGGGTTGATGATTCTTTTCATGATGCGTTATTATTGATGTTTGTATCCAGCCACCAGTCTATCAGTTTCCGTGCGATGCTGAGCTTTTGGGGCAGTTCGGGCAGGTGGGCACTGTCGTAAAAGGCACCTGCGCTCAGTTCGTCGGCCTGCAACTTGATTTCACCGCTGTCATAGTCGGCCACGAACCCCACCATCAGCCCGCTCGGATAGGGCCAGGGCTGGCTGCCGAAATAAGTGATGTTCTTGATGTGCAGTCCGGTTTCTTCCCACACTTCCCGCTTTACGCATTGTTCCAGTGTTTCTCCCGGTTCCAGGAATCCTGCCACCAGGCCGTAGAAGGTGCCCCGGAAGTTGCGGCCATGTACCAGCAGGATTTCCTTTCCCCGCCGGATTAGCACGATGATGGCGGTGGATATGGGAGGGTAGAGCTCGTTGCCGCACCGGGGGCATCGTTTCATGATGGAAGTCTGCTGTTCGGTCGGGCTTCCGCAGACCGGGCAGAAGTGACTGTGCCTGTCCCAGTAAAGTATCTGGAAGGCTTTTCCGGCGGCACGGTAGTCTCTCCGCAGGATGTGGTCGAACGAAGCCCGCAGGCCGACCATCTTCCACGTTCCGTCCTCCGGTAAGGGGTCGGCTGCCTCGAAGGTCTGTATGGTTTCGCCGTTGGGGAGCGCGACGTTGTGTATCCGCTGCCCGGGTGAAGGCAGGCCTGGAAGTTCCATGCCTGTGGGAATCCTGCAAAGGCCGGTGCCGGTCTGTTTCTTCAGCAAAAGCTGGTCCCGGTAAAAGACGAATACCTTCATTGCAGGATGGATGGTGCTGTTTTCCATTGTTCCGATAACCTTTCTTGAATAGCTTTTATGCATTGGCTCGTATCCGGGAGAGGAAGTCGCGTATGACGGGCAGGATTTCCTGTGGCGTGTGCAAATCGCGGCTGGCCGATTCCAGCGGACACCATCCCGTACCTGTCCGGTTGATGATGTGTGGAACGATTTTCCCGCACTCAACGCCGGTATGGGCGGCTTGCAGGATTTCCAGCGCGGGACGGCTGATGATGTCGGCATACAGTTGTCGGACCCCTCCCAATGCCATGAGCGAGGCCGCAGCTTTGCCCACCACCTTGTCGGCCATGCAGGCTCCTTGCAGGAAGGAAGGTTCGTGTTCCAGCAAGTCGTAGAGGTCGGCCACGCCCCGTTGGCTGAAAGTGCGCACGATGCCCCGGTTGCAGATGACGCACGAGTAGTTTCCTTCGTGCAGCACGGTTGTCAGGTCTGTCAGTTCCATGTTCCGAGAGCATCTGCATCAAACGAAAGGGGCAAAAGAGCCTTCGCATCGGGCAGTTCACAGATGCCTTCCGTGCCGTAGAGCAGGACACGCATCGGCCGTCCGAAGCGGTGCTCGGTTTCGAGCATCACCTGGCGGCAGGCACCGCAGGGCGAAATGGGGCGGGCTGTGAACTCCCCCCGTTCGTTGCGGGCGGCGATGGCGAGCGTGTCTACCGCCTGTTCCGGATGGCTGGAGTTGGCATAGAAGAGCGTGGTGCGTTCGGCGCAGGTACCCGACGGGTAGGCTGCGTTCTCTTGGTTGCTGCCGCTCACGATGAGTCCGTTGGCCAGGCGGGCGGCGGCGCCTACCGAAAAGTGGGAGTAGGGGACGTAGCTGCGGTGTGTCGCTTCGCGGGCGGCATCTATCAGTTCGCGGTCCTCGTCGGCCAGTTCCTCGTAGGTGTAGGTGCGAAGCCGGATGGAGAGGAGTTGTTCTTTCATCTTGTATGTAAGGTTTTTGGAAATCCGGTGTCAAATGTAGTCAACTTTCCGCAATCGGCCTCCATGAAACAAGCTAATAAATAGTAAAAGGATTGTTTTTCTCGATTCTTTTGCACACATTTGTGGCGGATTCACCAAAAGCGCAACACATGAAGAGCCTGTACAAAATCGTTGTGGCTGTCGGCCTCTTGTGGGTGTGTATGGCTGCACCTGTCCATGCCCAGCGCCGCAATGCCGCCTACAACGCCTACATCAAGAAATACGCCCCCCTGGCCGTGGAGCAGATGAACAAGTACCGCATCCCGGCCAGCATCACCCTGGCCCAGGGCTTGCTGGAGAGTGGGGCGGGGCGGAGCGAACTGGCACGCAAGAGCAACAACCACTTCGGCATCAAGTGCAAAAGTTCCTGGCGGGGACGGAAAGTGTACTACGACGACGATGCCAAAGGCGAATGCTTCCGTGCCTACACCAAGGTGGAGGACTCCTACGAGGACCACTCTAAGTTTTTGAAGAACGGCGACCGCTACGCTTTTCTCTTCAAGCTGAAAATCAACGACTACAAGGGATGGGCCAAGGGCTTGAAGAAGGCCGGTTATGCCACCGATCCTTCCTATGCCAACCGCCTCATCACCATCATCGAGGACTACGCTCTCTACAAGTACGACACGAAAGGCATGACCAAGCGCGAGGCCCGCCGTTGGAACAAGCTCATCAAGAAGAAGCCCTGGCTGGTCAATCCCCACCAGGTGTACATAGCCAACGGACTGGGCTACGTGGTGGTGCGCGAGGGCGACACCTTCCGCCTGCTCGGCGGCGAGTTTGGCATCAGCTGGAAGAAGCTAGTCGAGTACAACGACCTCCACAAGGAATATACCCTCATGCCCGGTGACATCATCTACCTGAAAAAGAAAAACAAGAAGGCCCGGAAGCCCCACACGGTCCACGTGGTGCGCGACGGAGAATCCATGCACAGCATCGCGCAGACCTACGGCATCCGCCTGAAGAGCCTCTACAAGATGAACAAGGCAGATGCCGACTACCAGCCCGAAGTGGGTGTCCGGCTGAAGTTGAGGTAAGGCCGTCCCCTCCGTCAAAGGCGGCTTCCGTGTGCCGCCTCCGCTCAAAACCGTACAGGGAGTGTCCGAAAGCGGACACTCCCTGTTTTAGCTTCGTACTTATTATCAACCGTTTATGTTTTTGGCACGGATTTGGTGGAAGAAGATGCAGACAGCGATTTATCAATGAAAACGACAAATGGAAACAATGGATAGAGAAATACCCAAAGAAGTGCGGCGCAAGGAGCGCAACAGGAAGTTGGTCCGCTACGGCGTGTGCGGCGTGGCGGCTGTAGTGGTCATCAGTCTGCTGATTTCGTGGATGCGGACGGGAGTAAAGGAGAAGGACCTTGTGTTCTCTGTTGCAGACAGGGGAACCATCGAGGTCAGTGTCAGCGCGTCGGGCAAGGTGGTGCCTGCCTTCGAGGAAATCATCAACTCGCCCATCAACACACGCATACTGGAGGTATATAAGAAAGGTGGCGACAGCGTGGATGTGGGCACACCCATCCTGAAGCTCGACCTGCAAAGCACCGAAACCGCCTACCAGAAGCTGTTGGACGAGGAACTGACCAAGCAATACCAGCTGGAGCAGCAGCGAATCAACAGCGAAGTGACGCTGAAAGACATGGCCAACCAAATCAAGGTGAGCGAAATGCAGCTGAACCGCAAGCGGGTGGTGCTGCGCAACGAGCGTTACCTGGACAGCATCGGTTCGGGCACCACCGACCAGGTACGCCAGGCCGAGTTGGATGTCAACGTGTCCGAACTGGAACTGGAGCAGCTGCGCCAGCAGTACGAAGGCAAGCAGCAGACCCTGGCGGCGGACTACAAGGTGAAGGAACTGGAGCTCAGCATCTTCCGCAAGGACCTGGCCGAAATGAAGCGCACGCTCGACGATGCACAGGTGCGTTCGCCCCGCAAGGCCATCCTGACGTACATCAACGACCAGATAGGCGTGCAGGTGAGCGAAGGCACCCAGATAGCCATCATCTCCGACCTCAGCCACTTCAAGGTAGAGGGAGAGATTGCCGACACTTACGGCGACCGTGTGGCGGCCGGTGGCAAGGCCGTTGTCAAGATAGGGCGCGACCAGCTGGTGGGGCAGGTGAGCAGCGTGACGCCCCTCTCGAAGAACGGTGTCATCAGCTTCACCGTGCAACTGGAGGACGACAGCAACCGCCGCCTCCGTTCCGGCCTCAAGACCGACGTGTACGTGATGAACGCCGTCAAGGAGGACGTGACGCGCATTGCCAATGCCTCGTTCTACGTGGGGCGCGGCGAGTACGAACTCTTTGTCCGCACGTCCGCCGGCGAACTGGAGAAGCGCAAGGTGCAGCTGGGCGACTCGAACTTCGAGTTCGTGGAAGTGGTGAGCGGCCTGAACCCCGGCGAAGAGGTGGTGGTGAGCGACATGAGCAACTACAAGAACAAGAACAGGCTGAAGCTGAAGAAATGACCGGTGTGAACCATGCTTCGTGCCTGTGCAATTGGTATTGAACAATAAATAAAGAAACGATATGCTGAAAATTTATCTGAAACAAGCTTTGGAGACAGTGCGGCAGGAACGGCTGTTTTCATCCATTTACGTGGTGGGCACGGGACTGTCCGTCGCACTGGCAATGACCCTCTTCATCATCTGCTATGTGAAGGTGGCTCCCATCTATCCCGAATACAACCGCAACCGCATGGTAGTGATCAAGTATGTGTGCAGTCATCCGGCCGGTAATCCGGAAAATTTCTCCGCCGGAATGGTCAGCCCCGAAGTGGCCGGACTGCTGGACGGCCTGCCTCATTTGCAGGACATGGCCATGACCTGCAGCGGTGTTTTTGACAGTGATGTCCATCTTGTGACACGGGCGGGATTGAAGCAGGCTTTCGGGGTGTATCCGCTCTTTGTCAGTCCCGGCTTTTGGCGTGTCTTTACATTCCGTTTCCTTGACGGAGGCCCCTTTACCGGAGCAGACAACGACGCCCGCACCCGTACAGCCGTAATCAGCGAGAGCCTGGCAAGAAAGCTGTTCGCTTCGGTGGATGCGGCAGGCAAGACATTTCTTTACCAGGGCAATCCATATACGGTGAGTGGCGTGGTGCGGGACGTGTCGTCTGCCACGCCCAATGCAGTGGCAGACGTATGGTTACCTCTTTCGCTTTCTGAAAGTGCCAATACTCCCAGTAACCCTCTCCAGCTGCGTGGTTCCCTGACCTATTACCTCACGGCACCCACTTCTGCGGACACCGGGAAACTGAAAGAGGAAGTACGCGATGCTTTCCGCCGTTACGACCTCGGGCAGGAGTGGGTCAACGACCTCTTGGGGCAGCCCGATGATGCGGCTCTCGCACCTTTTCGCACCCAGCCCAGTCAACGGCCGGACATAGACGGCCTCTTCCGCTCGTTGCTTTACATTGTCCTGGCCCTGCTTTTCATCCCGGCCGTCAACCTGGGCGGGATGATAGCCAGCCGGATGGAACGCCGCATCTCTGAACTGGGAATCCGCAAGGCTTATGGGGCGACGTCCGCCACACTTCTTGGCCAGGTGATGTGGGAAAACCTTCTGCTCACTTTGGCGGGCGGCGTGCTGGGGCTGGTGTTCTGTTACATCATCGTCCTCACCTCCGGCTCGTGGATACTCACCCTGTTCGATGGTGCAGTGGACACCAGCTTGCCTGTCCCTTTCCTGACGATGGAGATGCTGTTCAATCCCTGGGTGTTCTTCTGCGCCTTGGGGCTGTGCCTGTTCATCAATGTGCTGTCGGCATTGGTGCCTGCGTGGTGGGCACTGCGGCGCACGATTGTGGAAGAACTGTATGCAAAGAGATAATAAGTATATCCGGAACATAAAAACGAAAGAAGTTATGATACTGTTACACCAAATCTGGAACCAACGCCGGCAGAATCTGTGGATATTCATCGAACTTTTGATTGCAGGTGTCTTCCTGTGGTTGGTCATCGACCCTGTCTATGTCCTGAACGCCAACCGCCTCATCCCCCAGGGAGGCGATTCTCACGGCGTATATGTGCTGAAGCTGGGAGAATACGACGAAAGCTTTGCCGGGTACGATTCCGGGCAGGACTCACTGGCACAACGGCATTTCATGGACATTGTGCGTACTGTGCGCACCTGTCCCGAAGTGGAAGCCTATGCTCTTGTCCTCTACAATAGCTTCCCGAATGCCAGGGGATGGAACGGTATGCTTCTGTATGCCGACTCCGTGAAAAGCGTGCACGTGCAGCAATACGCTTTCCTGGCCATCGAAGGCAGCGACCTGCCGCAGACCTATGGAATGAGGGATGTCCTCACGGGCGGGCGCATCAGGCTGCCTGCCGATTTCCGTCAGCGGGACAAGATTGCCATCTCCGAGCGGACGGCCATCGACTTGTTCGGTACGGTGGATGTCGTGGGACGCACTGTCTATGCGGGTTCCGACCTGCAGCAACCTCATGAAGTGGCTGCCGTGTTCCGCAACTACAAGCACTTCACGTCCGAACAGCCCTATCCGTTGGTAGTGATGGACAGGAAGGGTGAATGGCAATCTCCCACCATCGTTTTCCGCCTGAAGGAAGGTGTGGACACGGAGGCTTTTGAGAGACGTTTTGCAGACGGAGTAGTGCCACACCTTTCGCAGGGGAACTATTATTTCGTGTCGTTGGATTCCTTTGCCGGGTACAGCCGGCGGATGGCACTCATTGCGGGTGTCACAAACAAGCTGCGCCTGCAGTATGCATTGGCCGGCTTTGCCCTGCTGTGCATCTTCCTGGGCATGACAGGCACTTTCTACGTCCGCGCCAATGCCCGCCGCAGCGAGGTCGGCATCCTGAAGGCTATGGGTGCAAGCCGTGCTTCTATCGTGCGCCGCTTCCTGGCCGAGGCGTGGATGCTGGTGACGTTGGCCTTTGTGCCGGCCCTCGTGGTGGTGGCCAACTACGTCTATGTCGCAGGCTTGGATCATGGAATCAGTGTCGTGGGCTTCATAACGGATAAGCTCGTGCCCGACCCGGCCTATCTGCAGAACCGCCCCGTGCCCCATTTCCTTTGTGTCACCGTGCTGGCCTATGTCCTGCTGTTGCTCACAGCCCTCGTCGGCACGTGGATTCCCGTGTACCGCACCGCGCGTATCTTGCCGGTAGATGCCTTGCAGGAGGAATAGGGTAAATGAAGAATGAAGAGTGAAGAATGAAGAGTGAAGAATGAAGAACGAAGAACGGAGAATATTGCGGCGGGCGTACTGCGCTGATAATCAGTGCTTGCTCCGTGCCTGTACGGAGCGTGTTCCGCACCTGTATGGAGCGCGTTCCGCACCTGTGTGGAAGAAGTGCGGTGCAGGCACGGAGGAAACCGGATACAGGTACGGTGGCCGGGGGGAACCCGCGACGGAGAAACGGCGTGTCGGCTGCGCAGGCAGACATTGCCGCAACACTTTACCAGACAGACGATTATTAACTAACTAACTGATTAACTAACCAACTAATTAACTAACCAACTATAAACTTACGTACTATGGACATGATTAAACTGACCGGTGTCAACAAGATATACCGGACCGACGAGATTGAGACCCAGGCATTGGAGAACGTGAACCTGGAAGTGGCAAAAGGTGAATTTCTCAGCATCATGGGGCCTTCGGGCTGCGGGAAGTCCACGCTGCTCAACGTCATAGGACTGCTGGACGTGCCCACCAGCGGCACCGTGGAGATAGCGGGCACCGACACTTCGCACATGAAGGACAAGGAACTGGCTGCCTTCCGCAACCGCAACCTGGGCTTCGTGTTCCAGTCGTTCCACCTCATCAACTCGCTCAACGTCATCGACAACGTGGAGCTTCCCCTGCTCTACCGCAAGGTGGGTGCCCGCGAACGCCGCCGCCTGGCCGAAGAGGTGCTGGCCAAGGTGGGCATGACGCACCGCATGAGGCACATGCCCACGCAACTCAGCGGCGGACAGTGCCAGCGCGTGGCCATCGCGCGTGCCATCGTGGGAAACCCCGAAATCATCCTGGCCGACGAACCCACCGGCAACCTCGACTCGAAGATGGGTGCCGAGGTCATGGACATCCTGCACCAACTGAACCGCGAGGACGGCCGCACCATCGTGATGGTGACCCACAACGAGTCGCAGGCCAGGCAAACCGACCGCACCATGCAGTTCTTCGACGGGCGACGGGTGAGTTGAACAATCCCCCCGTACCAACCCACAAACTAAAGAACTCACCAACTCAAAAACTAAAGAACTCACCAACTCACAACAATGATCAAGCAATACTTCCAACAAGCCTGGGCACAGTTCAGGCAACAACCCCTCATCGGCGTGGTGAACGTGGCGGGCACGGCCCTGGCCATCTTCCTCATCATGCTGGTGGTGATGATGCAACAGGTCAAGGTGGTCCCCTTTGCGCCGGAGAACAACCGCGACCGCTTCCTGCACGTCAGATGGAGCAGCATCACCAACAAGAGCTGGAGCGGCGGGGGCAGTAGCGACGGGTGCATGAGCGTGCGCACCGGGCGCGAGGTCTACAAGGCGCTGGAGACACCCGAGGCCGTCACCCTCTACACGGCATTCGCCTCCCCGCGTCCCGTCAGCCTGCCCAACCGGGCCGGTACGGCGGTGGACGTGCGCGAGACCGACGACGACTTCTGGCGGGTGTTCGACTTCGCCTTCACCGACGGCAAGCCTTTCGACGCGGCCACCTTCGCCGCCGGGCAGCCCGTGGCCGTCGTCACCGAGAGCGTGGCGCGGCTGCTGTTCGGCACCACCCGTGCCGCAGGACGCGAGTTCCTGCTGGCCTACGTGCCCTACCGCGTGTGCGGTGTGGTGCGCGACGTCAGCACCCTGGCCACCACGGTCTACGCCCAGGTGTGGATTCCCTACACCTCCACCGACCAGGCGGACAACACGTGGCTGGACGGCCACATGGGCATGATGAGTTGCACCATCCTCGCCGGGAGCCGTGCCGATTTCGCGGCCATCCGCTCGGAGTGCGACCGCCGGCTCGAAGCCTACAACCGGGTGATAGGCGAGGACGGGTGGGAACTCTTCAGCCGCAACCGCCCCTACGACCAGGAGAAGAACGCCATCGCCTACGGCGCGAACTACGAGCCCGACCTCGCTGCCGAGCGGCGCGGCCGGCTGATAGTGTACCTCATCCTGCTCATCGTGCCCGCCATCAACCTCAGCAGCATGACACAGAGCCGCCTGCGCCGCCGGGTGAGCGAAATCGGCGTGCGCCGGGCCTTCGGCTGCACCCGCATGGAACTGGCGGGGCAGTTGCTGGCCGAGAACTTCATCATCACCCTGCTGGCCGGCATCGCGGGGCTGGTGCTCAGTTTCGCCTTCGCTTATGCGGCCGACGGCCTGCTTTTCGCCCAAGCGTATAGCATGACGCTCAACCCGCCCACGGTGGACGCCTCCATCCTGGTGCACGCCTCCACCTTCCTGTGGGCCCTGCTGTTCTGCTTCGTGCTCAACCTGCTCAGCACCGGCATCCCTGTCTGGCGTGCCGCGCGCATGAACATCGTCGGGGCGATAGGAGGGCGGCTGCACTGACAAGGGAGGTGCCGGAACAGCCCGCCGCAGGTCGCTTGAACGATCTGCCGTAGGTCGCTTGAACGATCCGCCGCAGATCGTCAGAACGATCCGCCGCAGGTCGCTTGAACGATCCGCTGTAGGTCGTCAGAACGATCCGCTGTAGGTCGTCAGAACGATCTGCTGTAGGTCGTCAGAACGATCCGCCGCAGGTCGTCAGAACGATCCGCCGCAGGTCACCGGAACGATCTGCCGCAGGTCACAGGAACGGCCTGCTCCTGCGGCCCTGTCCCGTTACCGGACATCCGGAAGAAAGAAAAGATTTACCTGATAACCGAAAGAAACAATGCAAAAGAAACTATTCACACAGATACGAAACGAGTGGCGCAGCAACGTATGGCTGGCCATAGAACTGCTGGTGGTGAGCGTGGTGATGTGGTACATCATCGACCTGCTCTATTGCAACCTGTCCACCTATCTGGAACCGCGCGGCTTCGACACCGCGCATTGCTATCTGGTCGAAATGGGGGTGCTGACGAGCCAGAGCACCGGCTACGACCCCGATGCGAACGACGAGGCCGACATCCTCGAACTGGTGGAACGCCTGCGCCGCCGCCCCGAGGTGGAGGCCGTGAGCCTGTCGCAATACTCTTATCCCTACAACGGCAGAAACGGCTACGACCGGGTGGTGTGCGACACGCTCTCGACCGTTTCCCTGCGGCGGCTGGTCACGCCCGACTTCGTGCGCGTGTTCCGCTACCGGGGCACGCAGGGCGAGACACCCGAACAGCTGGCCCAGGTGCTGGAGCGGGGCGACATCCTGGCTTCGGACAACCTCTTCAACAACTACGGCATCCGGCTGACCACGCTGGTGGGGCGGGGTGACTTCCACCTCTTCGGCGACACCGCCCGCAACTTCCGCCTCGGTGCCGTCCTGCAGGACGTGCGCTATTCCGACTACCAGCAGGCCATGTTCAGCCGCTGCTTCCTCTTCAACCTGGAGACGATGAACCGCATGGACGAAGGGGGCTACATCAATGCCGACAACGAACTGTGCGTCCGCGTCAGGGACGGCATGGACACCGACTTCATCGCCTGCCTCAAGGCCGACAGCGAGGCCCGGCTGCGCGTGGGCAACATATACGTGAGCGAGGTGCACAGCTTTGCCGACATCCGCCGCAGCTTCCAGCAGGGCAGCACAATCCTGTTTCGCAGCTATCTGGCGGGCATGGGCTTCCTGCTGCTCAACATCTTCCTGGGGCTGCTGGGCACGTTCTGGTTCCGCACGCAGCAACGCCGCTGCGAGATTGCCCTGCACATGACCCACGGGTCGTCGCGCCGGGCAGCCTTCGCCCGCCTGATCTGCGAGGGGCTGCTCCTGCTGCTCGTGGTGACCCCGCCCGCCCTCGCCGCCGACTATGCCCTGGCCGCCGCCGAACTGAACACCTGGCACAACGGCACCACCCTCGAGTGGCCCCGCCTGCTTGTCTGCGCCGCCGCCTCGTTCGTGCTCATCGGGCTGATGATTGTGGCCGGCATCTGGTATCCCGCCCGCCGCGCCATGCGGCTGCAGCCTGCCGAGGTGCTGCACGACGAGTAGGCGGGATGCGCGGACGTTTTTTCCCGGACAAACCGTAAAACCAGCAAGACAATGAGACAACTCTTCAACCTCTTCCGGCAGCACCGTTTCTACACCACGGTCTGCATCGCGGGCACGGCTGTCACCCTGGCCTTTGTGATGGTGGTGGTGATGGTCTACGACTTCCGCACGGCCGACGTGGCACCCGAAACGCTGCGCAGCCGTACCCTGTATCACGACGGCACCCAGTGCATGAATGCCGACGGCACCAACATGAGGGGCTACCAGGGACTGGGCCCGACGGCCTTCCACGCCTTCTACGACGGCCTGCCCGGCGTGGACCGTCTCACCTGGCACGGCGGACTGACGAAGGCGCTGTGTGCGCTGCCCGCCTCGTCGGACCGCCTGCCGGTGATGATGCGCCCCGTGGCGGCCAACTGGTTCGACTGCTTCCGCTACGACTTCGTGGCCGGACGGCCTTTCACGCAGGCCGAGTACGACGCCGGGCGTGCAGCCTTCGGGGAGCCGGCCGACGAGTGGCGCAGCGTGCAGGAGCACGAGGACGGGGCGACGCGCCGCTTTGTCGTCATCAGCGAGCGGCTGGCCGGGCAGCTCTTCGGCAGTGCTGCCGCTGCGGTGGGCGGACAGCTGATGGTGGACTTCCGCCCGGCGCGGGTGACGGGCGTGGTGCGCGACGTCAGTTCCATCTTCCAGACCGCCTATGCCGACGTGTGGGAGCCCTTCACGCTGCTGCACGAGGACGGTGCCTACCTGGTGGAAAGCACGGGCGGCCTGAGCGGATACCGCCGGGTCGTGCTCTTCCTGGCCGACGGGACGAAGCCTGCGGCCGTGCGGGCGGAGATAGACCGCCGCCTGATGCTGCTCAACAGCCAGGGACTGGCCTGCGTGCTGACAGACCCCCGCCTGTACACGCACACCGGGTACACCTTCTTCCGGGGCGACGGCATCGATGCCCGCACGGTCTACCTCCTGCTGGTGGTGATGCTGCTGGTGGTGCCTGCCGTGGGCATATCGGGACTGATGTACGCACAGATGCAGGCACGCCTGCCGGAGATTGCCATCCGCAAGGCCTACGGCGCCTCCGATGCCGGCATCATCGGGCGGCTGTTTGCCGAGAGCCTGTGTGCGACGCTCCTCGGCGGCGTGGCGGGCTACGTGCTGTCGTGCCTGCTGGTGTGGGGCGGGAGCACGTGGCTGCTGGGCACGGGTCATGTCGTGCACGAGGGCATCACCCTGGGCGGCGGCCTGCTGCTGCGCCCCGTCCTGTTCCTGGCGGTGCTGGGGGCGTGCCTGGTGTTCAACGTGCTGTCTACGCTGCTGCCCGCCCGGATGGCGGTGCGCCGCAGCATTTCATACACATTAATGGGAGGAGAATAAGCCTATGTGGAGACAGATTATCCATCAGATTTGGAACCAGCGCCGTGCCAACGCATGGCTGTGGACGGAACTGGCTGTGGTGACCGTGCTGCTGTGGTATGGCATCGACCTGGTGTACAACTACGAGGGTGCGGCCCTGCAGCCCAAGGGCTACGACACGGAGGGAGTGTTCGACCTCATGGTGGGCACCAAACCCCTCGGGGTCATTGCGGATGCCGACAACCGGAGGGCGGGGGAGGACTTCGCCTACCTGTACAACCTCATCAGGGATTATCCCGGCGTGGAGGAGGTCTGCGCCTACTACGGCAGTGTCCCCTATTCGGACGAAACGCAGTTCGAGGGGTATGCCCCGCACACCGACTCGACGCACGTGGTGCAGTGCTACATCCGCTACGTCACGTACTCCTACTTCAGGGTCTTCCGCCTGAAGCCGCTTGCGGGCGCGGTGGACGAGGCACGTTGGCGGCCGGCGGAGCATCCCATGCCCGTGCTGATGAGTGCCGACCTGGCCGACTCGCTCTTCCATGCCCCCTCGTATGCCGGTGCCGTGGGGCAGACCTGCTTCAACCCCTATTGGCTGAGGAGTGCCAATCCCGTGACCGGCTACCGGGTGACGGCTGTCCTTCCCCGGCACAAGACGGACGACTACCGGCGTTACGAGCCTTTCATCTACCTGCCCATAGAGCAGCCGTTGTTCTGGCACCACCTGGCCGTCCGCGTCGCCCCCGACCGCGTGGCAGGCTTTGCCGAACGCTTCCGCCGCGACATGCAGCCCGTGTTCGACCGTGGCATCTTCTACCTGAACCATGTCCGCTCTTATGCCGACATGAAGGCCGCCTACGACGTGCAGCAGGGCACGGTGAACTACCTCAACACGGCCTGGTCCGTGGCGGTGTTCTTCCTGTTCAACGTCTTCCTCTGCGTGCTGGCCACCTTCTGGTACCGCACCCGCAAGCGGCGTTGCGAGATAGCCTTGCGCATGGCTATGGGCAGCAGCCGGCGCACGGTAATGCTCCACTTCCTGACGGAGGGGCTGACCCTCTTGCTTCTGGCAGCCGTGCCTGCCTTGGCGGTGGCTCTGAACATAGAGGCGGCCGACCTGACCGTCCGGACGCTGATGGATGCGTCGTGGGGGCGTTTTGCGGCCTGTTTCGGGGCGGCGGTGCTTCTGCTGGCCGTGGTGATCGTGGCCGGCATCTGGTATCCTGCCCACCGGGCCATGCGCGTGCAGCCTGCCGAAGCCTTGCATGACGAGTAGGCGGAGCGGGGGGCTGTCCGGAAACCTTTGGTGGCTTTCGTGCCGGTTTTCCTTCTCCTTATCCGGAAAGACAGGGCGCGGGAACGGTTTTTTGTGCTATCTTTGCGCTCTGATTCTTTAAGGGAGACTATCCGGTATGAACGAGCAATATCCTTCCATGTTATTGGAAAAGGCGGTGGGCGAGTTTGCCAGGCTGCCCGGCATAGGGCGCAAGACGGCCATGCGCCTGGTGCTGCACCTGCTGCGGCAGGACGTGGCCACGGTGGAGGCTTTCGGCAACGCCATCCTCACGCTGAAGCACGAAGTGAAGTACTGCAAGGTGTGCCACAACATCTCCGACACGGAGACGTGCCGCATCTGCGCCAACCCGAGGCGCGACGCCTCCACGGTCTGCGTGGTGGAAAACGTCCGCGACGTGATGGCCGTGGAGGCCACACAACAGTACCACGGGCTGTACCACGTGTTGGGAGGGGTCATCTCGCCGATGGACGGCGTGGGGCCGGGAGACCTGCAGGTGGACAGCCTCGTGAAGCGGGTGGCCGAAGGCGGCATCCGGGAGGTGATCCTGGCACTGAGCACCACGATGGAGGGAGACACGACCAACTTCTACATCTACCGGAAGCTGGAGAACACCGGTGTGAAGCTGTCGGTGATAGCCCGGGGCATCTCGGTGGGCGACGAGCTGGAGTATGCCGACGAGGTGACGCTGGGGCGGAGCATCGTAAACCGCATCCCTTTCTCGGGAAGCCTTTGAAGACGTTTGGTATGTGCAACTGAAACTACGGAAGAAGATATGGAAGAACAGATAAAACGGACGGTGCTTCGGATGAAGTGCGCGTTCGCGGTCTTTTGGCTGCTGCCCGTCGCCCTGATGGTGGCGGGAGAGAACGGTGACAGCTGGGTGGGAATGTGGGCAGGCCACGAACTGGCCACGTACTATGCGGAATCGGCGGCGATACTGCTGACGGTCGCTTTCGTGCCGATGGCGCTCTGGCTGTTTCACCGGATGCAGAAGCGGATTGACCGCGAGTCTTTGCCGAAGGCCCTGCGCATCTACTCGGGTCTGGCGACGGTGAGGCTGCTGCTGTTGCTGGTGCCGGTGCTGTGGGGGGAAGCGGTCTATTACCTCATGCTGAGCACGACCGGCGTGCTGTGCTCCTGCATCGGGCTGGTGGCTTCGGTCTTCTGCCTGCCGGGAGAGGAGCGCCTGCGCCGCGACCTGTACATCGGAAAGCGGGAGGACGAGGCATGAAACCTGCTTACCTGACGGGCGAACGCATCCGCCTGCGTGCCGTGGAGCCGGAGGACCTGGAGGTCATCTACCGGATGGAAAACGATGCGCAGGACTGGGACGTGGCCAACTTCACGGTGCCTTATTCCCGCTATGCGTTGAGGCAGTACATCGAAAACACCTTGTGCGACGTGTTTGCCGACCGTCAGTTGCGGCTGATGGCCGTCTGCCGGACAAGCGGGACGGTGGTGGGCACGGTGGACGTGACCGATTTCGTCCCCTTGCATGCACGGGGAGAGGTGGGCATTGCGATTCGCAGGGAATACCGTGGAAGCGGTTACGGCAAGGAGGCGCTGACGCTGCTGTGCGACTATGTATTCGGCTTTTTGCGCCTGAAGCAACTCACAGCCCACATTGCGGTGGACAACGAGACCAGCCTGCGCCTGTTCGAGTCCTGCGGCTTTGTGCGGTGCGGCCTGCTCCGGGCGTGGTGGAACGTCGGGGGCGTCTTTAAGGACGTGGTGCTGCTGCAACGCCTCCGGCAGGAGTAGGGACGGGTGCCTGCCCCAACGCGGGGCTTATTTGGGCGCTTTCTTGTAGAGGTAGAACGCAATGAAAGCATAAAGCACGTTGGGAATCCACACGGCAATGACGGGAGCCACGTTTCCGTTGACGGCAAAGGTGGACGCTATCGTCTGGAACAGAATGTACGAGAAGCTCAGCGCCAGACCGATGCCCAGGTGCAGCCCCATCCCTCCTTTAACCTTTTTTGCCGAGAGCGAAACGCCGATCAGGGTCAGGATGAAAGAGGCGAACGAGGAAGCGATGCGCTTGTGGTATTCAATCTCGAACTCCTTGATGTTGGCAAACCCGCGCTGTCGTTGGCGGTCGATGTATTCGCTCAGTTGGGGGCTGGTCAGCATCTCCTGCTGGTTCTTCATGATGAGGAAGTCGGCCGGCTCCATGAAGAGGGTCGTGTCGATGCTGCTTCCTTTGGTAATGCTCTCGCGCATACCGGCCATTTCGCGTATCATGTAATCCTTGATGACCCATTTGTGCACGGAAGCCGTGTCGTAGGTGATGGAACGCGCAGTGAGGTGCGATACCAGCTGTTTGTCCTCGAACTTGTCCAGCGAGAAGCGGTAGCCGGTCTTGCTGCGGTCCTCGTAGCGTTCTATGTATGCGATGACACCGCTGTCCACCTCCAGCTGTATGTTGCGTGCGGTGTTGCTCTTGCGCGGTTTGTAGTATTTGTCTTCGAAGTTGATGCGGGTGATGCTGCCTTTGGGAATGACATAGGAACCCAGGTAGAAGGTCACAATCGAGATGATGGCGGCAGACACCATGTAGGGGCGCAGCATACGCTTGAAGCTCATCCCCGTGGAAAACATGGCTATGATTTCCGAGTTCTCGGCCATCTTGGAAGTGAAGAAGATGACGGCGATGAACACGAAAAGGGGGCTGAACAGGTTGGCAAAATAGGGAATGAAGTTCCAGTAATAGTCCAGCAGGATGGCACTCCAGGGTGCTTCGTGCGACATGAAGCGGTCCATCTTTTCGTTGAAGTCGAACACGACCGCAATGGAGATAATCAGGGCGATGGCAAAGATATAAGTCCCCAGGAATTTCCTGATGATGTAGTAGTCCAGCCTTTTCAGGAACTTCCCGCTCGGCAGGCTGACCGTTTTCAAGCGGTTCCAGTCTATTTTCTTCATAAGCGTGTCGATACTCGTTTTACCATCATGGGTTTCCAGGTCGAGAAGTCGCCTGCAATGATATGCTTGCGTGCCTCTCCTGCGAGCCACAGGTAGAATGCCAGGTTGTGAACCGACGCAATTTGCATGGCCAGCAACTCTTGTGCATGGAAAAGATGGCGCAAGTAGGCTTTGCTGTACAGGGTGTCCACATAAGAGGCACCGCCTGCTTCGATGGGGGAGAAGTCCGTTTCCCACTTCTTGTTGCGCATGTTCAGGATGCCGTCTTTGGTGAACAGCATACCGTTGCGTCCGTTGCGGGTGGGCATTACGCAGTCGAACATGTCCACACCGCGTTCGATGCCTTCCAGGATGTTGACGGGGGTTCCTACACCCATCAGGTAGCGGGGCCTGTCTTTGGGGAGAATGCCGTTGACCAGTTCAATCATCTCGTACATCTTCTCGGTAGGTTCGCCCACGGCCAGTCCGCCGATGGCATTGCCGTCTGCGTCTTTCGAGGCGATGTATTCGGCTGCCTGCTTGCGCAAGTCGGGGTACACGCATCCCTGCACAATCGGGAAGAGCGATTGGGGATAGCCGTATTTGGGCTCGGTCTCGTTGAACCGCCGGATGCAGCGATCCAGCCACCGGTGGGTCATTTCCATGGATTTCCTGGCGTATTCGTAGGAAGCATTGCCCGGTGTGCATTCGTCGAAAGCCATCATGATGTCAGCCCCGATGGAACGTTCGATGTCCATCACTTTTTCGGGAGTGAAGATGTGCTTGCTGCCGTCGATGTGTGAACGGAACTCGGCACCTTCTTCACGCAGTTTGCGGATGCCCGTCAGTGAAAACACTTGGAAGCCTCCGCTGTCTGTCAGCATGGGACGGTCAAATCCGTTGAATTTGTGCAGTCCTCCGGCTTTTTCTATCACGCCGATGCCGGGCCTGAGATACAGGTGATAGGTGTTTCCCAGTATGATTTGTGCTTTGATGTCTTCTTTCAGTTCGGTCAGGTGGACACCCTTCACGGTGCCTGCCGTTCCTACCGGCATGAAGATGGGGGTTTCGATTTTACCGTGTGCAGTGGTAATGGTCCCTGCTCTTGCGTTGCTTTTGGGGTCGGTGTATTGCAGTTCGAATGTCATGCTGTTTCTTTTTCATTCCTCTTTTTCACGGATAAATCAAGTGCGTCGGCCACTTTCTCCTGCGTCAGTGCAATCTCGAAAACCTCTTTTACGTCTTTCACGTAGTGGAATGTCAGGCCTTTCAAATACATCTCTTGTATGTCTTCGATGTTTCTGCGGTTTTCCTCACTCAGGATGATTTCCTTGATACCCGCGCGTTTGGCAGCCAGTATTTTTTCTTTTATGCCTCCCACGGGAAGGACTTTCCCGCGCAAGGTAATCTCGCCCGTCATGGCAAGGTTGGCTTTCACCTTTCGCTGGGTGAGTGCGGAAGCCAGCGAGGTGGCCATCGTGATGCCCGCCGAAGGGCCATCCTTGGGAATGGCTCCTTCCGGGACGTGGATGTGTATGTTCCAGTTTTCAAAGATTTCCTCGTCCAGATCCAACCGGGTGGCATGGGCTTTGATGTATTCCAGTGCCAGCATGGCCGATTCTTTCATGACATCGCCCAGGTTGCCGGTCAGTGTCAGACGGCCGCCCTTGCCACGGCTCAGGCTGGTTTCCACAAACAGGATTTCGCCTCCTACGGCGGTCCAGGCCAGTCCGGTCACGACACCTGCGTACTCGTTGCCCTGGTATTTGTCGCGCGTATATTCGGGGATGCCTAAAAAGTCGTGTAAGTCACTGGGCTTGATTTCCGTTTTTGCAAAATATCCGTCGGTTGCGTATTGGCGCGCCGACTTCCGTAAAATCTTCCCTATCTTTTTCTCTAATTCCCGTACACCGCTTTCGCGTGTGTAAGATTCGATGATGACTTCCAGGGTATTTTTGGGAATCTTGATGGCATTCTTCTTCATGCCGTTAGCCTCCAGTTCCTTGGGAATCAAGTGCCGGCGTGCGATTTCTATTTTCTCTTCCGTGATGTAGCCGCTCACCTCGATAAGCTCCATGCGGTCCAACAGCGGGCCGGGGATGGTATTCAGGTTGTTGGCTGTGGCGATGAACATCACTTTGGACAGGTCGTAATCGACATCCAGGAAGTTGTCGTGAAAAGTGGTGTTCTGCTCGGGATCCAATACCTCCAGCAGAGCCGAAGAAGGATCTCCTTGCCGGTCGGCTCCCACTTTGTCGATTTCGTCCAGGATGAATACCGGGTTGGAAGAACCGGCTTTTATCAGTCCCTTGATGATGCGTCCGGGCATGGCACCGATGTAGGTTTTGCGGTGTCCGCGTATTTCGGCTTCGTCGTGTACACCTCCCAGCGACATGCGGATGTATTTGCGCTTTAGTGCGGCTGCGATGGAACGTCCCAACGAAGTTTTTCCCACTCCGGGAGGGCCGTACAGGCAGATGATGGGCGACTTCATGTCTCCCTTTAGTTTCAGGACGGCCAAGTGTTCCAGGATGCGTTCTTTTACTTTCTCCAGGCCGTAGTGGTCTTTGTTCAATACCTTTTCTGCATTGGTCAGGTTGAGGTTGTCTGTGGTATATATTCCCCACGGCAGGCTGATCATGGTTTGCAGGTAGTTCAGCTGTACGCTATAGTCCGGCGACTGCGGGTGGGTACGTTCGAGCTTGTCCACCTCTTTCAGGAAGAACTCCTTTATCTCCGGGCTCCACTTGATGGTCTCGGCCTTTTGGCGCATTTCCTCAATTTCCTGTTCTTGCCCGCTGCCTCCCAACTCGTCTTGGATGGTTTTGATTTGCTGTTGCAGAAAATACTCCCGTTGCTGTTGGTCGATGTCTTCACGAGCACGCATCTGGATGGATGCTTTGATTTCTGCCAATTGGACCTCCCTGTTCAGGATTTCCAGCAGGCGGTATGTACGGGCACGCAAAGCTCCGAGTTGCAGTAATTCTATTTTTTCGTCTTTTTGTAACGGAAGATTTGTGCAAATGAAATCGACCAGGAACATCGGGTTGTTTATGTTCTTGATGGCAAAGGCGGAATCGGCCGGGAACATTTCCGACGACTTGATGTAACGCACGGTCAGGTCTTTCACGGCTTCGACCAGCGCATGAAATTCTTTGTCTCCTTTGGCCGGAAACTCTTCTTCCAAGGCAGCGATGCGTCCCGTCAGATAGGGAGTGGTTTCGACTATCTCCTTCAACTCCATGCGTTTGTTGCCCTGTAGAATTACGGTTGTCGTCTGGTCGGGCATCTCCAATACGCGGACAATTTTTGCAATGGTGCCGATGGTGTGCAAATCGTCGAACAGGGGAGCTTCCGTTTCCGCTACCTTCTGGCATACGACCCCGATGTATGTTCCTTTCTTCTCGGCTTCACGCACCAGCTTGAGGGAAGGTTTCCTACCCACAGACACGGGCATGAATACCCCCGGGAAAAGAACCATGTTTCGTAAAGGTAGTATAGGAAGGATCTCTTTGACTTCGATGTTCATCAGTTGTTCTTCGTTTCCCTCGAAATCAGCTATTACCGAAAATCCGTTTCCGCTTCTGTCTTCCATATCGCTCAAGTAATTTCTTTTCTTCATTGTCTTTTGGGTTAGTTTATGTCTTGTTGGCAGGCTCGTAAAGCGGCTGCAAAGTTAAGCTATTTCCGCTTTAAATAGCGGTTCTTCTTTTAAAAAAGACAAAAACGATGCCATTTTTGTAGAGTGGCTGTCATGATTTGATTATTTTTGAAATCCATTATAAAAGCAGTGATGGCTAATTCTTATTTTAAGTTTAAAAGATTTACCGTGTGGCACGACCGTTGTGCCATGAAGGTAGGAACGGACGGAGTCTTGTTAGGTGCCTGGGTGCCTGTCGGCGACTATCAACATGTGTTGGATGTCGGAACCGGCACCGGACTGATTGCCTTGCAATTGACTCAACGGATGCCCGATGTTAGGGTGGTCGCAGTCGAGATAGACGGAGATGCGGCCAGGCAGGCACGAGAGAATGCAGACTGGTCTCCTTGGGGAGCACGCATACAAGTGGTATGTGAAGATTTTAATAATTTTGTTTCAGACCTCAGATTTGACTTGATTGTTTCCAATCCCCCGTTTTTTGTTGATGCGTTGAAATGCCCGGATATGAAACGGAGCCTGGCCCGCCATGCGTGGGGAGGACTGAATTACGATGCATTGTTGCGTCGGTCTGTTGATTTGTTGCGACCGGGAGGGAAAGTCTGTATGGTCATTCCGGCAGAACAGGAACAAACTGTGCTGGATGTGGCTTGGGCGTACAAGTTATATCCATCCCATTTGGTTCGGGTATATACCAAACCTCACAAACCTTGTCGCAGAATTTTGTTGGCACTGAGCAGGGAATTGTCTGTTTGCCTAAAACAGGAACTTTACATATTGGGGGAAGACAATACATATTCTCAGGAATATGTGAATTTAGTGAAGGACTTCTATTGGCATTTGTGACGAGCACTTGTTTTTTGTGTTTCCGTCCTCATTTTTTAGAGCGGAAAACGAGACTCGAACTCGCGACCCCAACCTTGGCAAGGTTGTGCTCTACCAACTGAGCTATTTCCGCCAATCGTTTTTTGTAGGAATTGCCTTTTGGCAATCTGTGCCCAAAACAGGACTCGAACCTGCACGCCTTGCGGCACACGCACCTGAAACGTGCGCGTCT
>CAYPUJ010000032.1:0-21677 GCA_964413805.1 uncultured Bacteroides sp.
ATTTTTCACCGCTTCCGGACATATTCCTGCTTTTTCCCTTGGATATGTCCGGCAGGATTCTTATATTTACCGCACGGACAGATACGGCACTCTCCAATATGGTAAATATAATGTACATAGCAGACAGGCACGAAAGTCACCGGTGGACACATACGTATGTGTCGCATCGAGACATACGTATGTGTCGATGCAGGAGATACGTATGTGTCGGGTCGAGACATACGTATGTGTCAAGTGGGGACTTCCGTATGTGTAAACAAGAGAACGGCAGACGTGGTGAACGCCACTGTCCGGACTATATAAACTACATGTTAAACCATTAAAAAACACTATGTTATGGGAGTACCTTACAAACTTCAGCGGAAACGGAATCCGCAAAAGCCCGAAGAACAGGGCAAGTGGTACGCCGTGCCCAAGACAGGGAAGGCGGCAAGTGAAAAAATCATGACACGCATGGCCACCGAGGACACCACCGTGGCCGACTTTGAGCTGACCGCCGCCGCCAAGCTCATCGGCAAGTACATCCGCAACCAGACGGTTCAGGGCACCCGGGTGCGCATCCCGGGGCTGGGGACGTTCCGCCTGTCGTTCGGCAGCGAAGGGGTGGAGGACATCACCAAGTTCCACACGGGGCTGATACGCAACGTCAAGATCGTGTTCACGCTCGACTCCGACTTGCGCTCTTCCATCCTGAGCGAGCTTTCGTTCGAGAATGCCGGCGTGGACGACGACGGCGTTCAGTACGCATCGTTGGAAAACTACAAGCAGGTGAAAGGGCTGAGTTCGGGAAGCTCGTCGTCGGGCGACTCCGCATCGGGCGGAGGCAGTGATGACATGGGGTAAGACGGCCCCGGTAATGGAAAGCGGCCTGTATGCGAGTGCATACAGGCCGCTTTCTGTGTGTCCGATGTCCGGGGCTTTCCCGGCAGCGCGTCACGGGTTCTTCCTGAAAGGCGGCTTCACGACCACGGCTTTCAGGCTGCGTCCCCGCACACCGATGTAAATCTCCGTGCCGGGGCGGGCGTAAGCGGGTTTCACGTATCCCATGCCGATGCCCACCTTGCGCACGGGCGAAAGTGTGCCCGAAGTCACGGTGCCGATTTTCTCTCCCCCGGCATCGAGCAGGTCATAACCGTGGCGGGGGATTCCCCGGTCCAGCAGTTCGAATCCCACCAGACGGCGGGCGGTGCCCTCGGCCTTCTGCCGTTCGAGCAGGGCACGGCCGATGAAGTCCTTGCCGTCTGCAAACCTGGTGATCCAGCCCAGCCCGGCTTCGATGGGCGAGGTCGTGTCGTCCAGGTCGTTGCCGTACAGGCAGAAGCCCATCTCCAGCCGAAGCGTGTCGCGGGCTCCCAGACCTACCGGCTTGATGCCGTATTCCGCACCGGCGGCAAAAACGGCATCCCAAATCGTCCCGGCATCTTCGGGATAGAAATAGAGTTCGAAACCGCCGGCCCCGGTATAGCCGGTGTTGGAGATAATCACGTCCGGCACGCCGGCAAACTCACCGTGCGTAAAGTGATAATAGGGAATGTCCGACAGGCGGATGTCCGTCAGCTTCTGCAAGGCGGGCAAGGCCTCCGGCCCCTGCACGGCCAGCTGTGTCATGCGGTCTGAGGCGTTCTCCAGTTCGGCACCTTCGGTGTTGTGCGACACGCACCACTGCCAGTCCTTTTCAATGTTTGCGGCGTTGACCACCAGCAGGTATTTTTCGGCCTCGTATTGGTACAGCAGGAAGTCATCGACAATGCCGCCGGCCTCGTTCGGGAAACAGGTGTATTGCACCTTGCCCGGCTCAAGGGCCGCCACATTGTTGGAGGTGACTTTCTGCAGGAAGGCCAGCGCACGGGGACCCTTCACCCAGAATTCGCCCATGTGCGACACATCGAACACGCCGACGTGTTGGCAGACGGTGAGGTGTTCGTCGATGATGCCCGAATATTCGATGGGCATGTTATAGCCCGCAAATTCGTGCATCCTGGCACCGAGGGCTATGTGGTTTTCAGTAAACGGAGTCGTTTTCATCGTTCAGCAAATCTTATGTATCCCAACGTTTGTCATTTTAAAAAAGGAGTCATCCTTTCTGCCCGGCAGCCACCAGTTCGGCAATCTTCACCACCACCATCATGGCTTTCTCCATGCTCTGCACCGGCACAAATTCGTACCTCCCGTGGAAATTCAGCCCTCCCGCAAAGATGTTGGGACAGGGCAACCCCTTGAACGACAGCTGTGCACCGTCTGTCCCTCCACGGATGGCCTGCACGCGCGGCTCCACGCCGGCGGCCTTCATGGCCTCGGTGGCAATGTCTATCACGTGCATCACCGGTTCGATCTTTTCGCGCATGTTATAGTATTGGTCGCGCATGTCCAGCGTGGCCACGTTGCTGCCGCACTCGGCGTTGATGAAGTCCACCAGCCGTTTCATCCGCTCCTTGCGTTGCTCGAAACGGGCGCGGTCGTGGTCGCGGATGATGTAGCTCACCGTGGTCTGCTCCACCTCGCCGGTCACGCCCACCAGGTGGTAGAACCCTTCGTATGCCTCGGTATGCTCCGGGGTTTCCTCGCCGGGCAGGAGCGACATGAAGCGGTTGGCCACGCGGATGGAATTGAGCATCTTGCCCTTGGCGTAACCCGGATGGACGTTGCGCCCCTTGAAGGTTATCCGGGCCGAGGCCGCATTGAAGTTCTCAAACTCCAGCTCGCCCACTTCTCCCCCGTCCATCGTGTAGGCCCATTCGCATCCGAAGCGTTCCACATCGAACTTGTGCGCACCGGCACCAATCTCTTCGTCCGGGTTGAAGCCGATGCGTATCTTGCCGTGCTCGATTTCAGGGTGTTCCTGCAGGTAGGCCACCGCAGCCACAATCTCTGCGATGCCGGCCTTGTCGTCGGCACCCAGCAGTGTCTTTCCGTCGGTCACAATCAGGTCTTCCCCTTTGTGCCTCAGCAGTTCCGGAAACTGCGAAGGGGAAAGCACAATCTGTTCTTCCACGCACAGCGGGATGTCCGACCCGTCATAGTTCTTCACGATGCGGGGGTTGACCTCCTTGCCGCTCATGTCGGGGCTGGTGTCCAGGTGGGCAATAAAGCCGACCACGGGCACCGGCCTGTCCGTATTGGCAGGAAGTGTGGCAAACAGGTAGCCGTTCTCGTCCAACGTAATATCCTCCAGCCCCAACGCCTCCAGTTCTGTCTTCAGGTAGCGGGCAAACTGCATCTGCCCCGGGGTGCTCGGTGTCGTCCCGGTCTCTTCGCTCGACTGGGTATCGAAACTTACATACTTCAAAAAACGCTCAATCAGTGTCATCGTATATACAGTTTTTTGTTCAGGTTACTTCTTATAATTGGCCAGCCCTGTCTGCAGGAAGTCAACGTATGCCGGTATGTCTTCGTCGTAGGAATAAGACTTGTTCAACGGCATTCCTTCGTTGTCCACCAGCACATAGAACGGCTGCGCATTGGCTCCGAACTTGACCCGCTGCAGATAGCTCCACTTGTCGCCGACCGTGCGCAGGGTGCGTTCCGTCCCGTTCTCCACAATCTTCAGGGGGGAAGGCAGCGGAGTCTTGTCGTCCACGTAAAGGGTGATGAGCACGTAGTCGTTGTTGATGAGGTCACTCACTTTCTCGTCCGTCCAGACGGCCAGCTCCATCTTGCGGCAATTCACACAGCCGTGTCCCGTGAAGTCCAGCATGACAGGCTTCCCGTGTTGGCGGGCATATTCCATGCCCAGGTCGTAGTCGGTGAATTGCGCATGTACTTCGTTGGTGTACAGGTTGAAGTCCTGTGTCTGCAAAGGCGGGGCAAAGGCACTGACAGCTTTCAGCGGGGCCCCCCACAATCCGGGCACCATATAGACAGCAAACGCCAGCGAAGCCAGTGCCAGGAAGAAGCGGAGCACGCTGACCTTCGTACACTCGTCGTCGTGCGGGAACTTGATTTTCCCCAAGAGGTAGAAACCCAACAGGGCGAAAAGCACAATCCAGATGGCAAGGAAGGTTTCCCGGTCAAGGATGCGCCAGCCATAGGCCAGATCGGCCACAGACAGGAACTTGAGCGCAAAGGCCAGTTCCAGAAAGCCCAGCGTCACCTTGATGACATTCATCCACCCTCCCGACTTGGGCATGGACTTCAGCCACGAGGGGAAAAGGGCGAACAACGTGAAGGGCAAAGCCAGTGCCAGGGCAAAGCCAAACATTCCGATGGCCGGTGCCACGAAGCTGCCTGTGGTGGAAACCTGCACCAGCAGCAGTCCGATGATGGGACCCGTGCACGAGAAAGATACCAGCGACAGCGTGAAAGCCATCAGGAAGATGCTGAGCAGGCCGGTCGTCGCTTCTGCCTTGCTGTCTACCGCATTGCTCCAGCGGGAGGGCAACGTGATTTCGAACGCCCCGAAGAAGGAAGCGGCAAATATCACCAGCAACAGGCAGAAGAAGATGTTGAAAATGGCGTTTGTGGACAGTGCATTCAACGCGCTGGCACCGAAAATGCCGGTGATGAGCAGTCCCAGCGTCAGGTAGATCACCACAATGGAAGCCCCATACGTCCACGCATCGCGGATGCCTTTCCTGCGATCCTTGCTGCGCTTCAGGAAGAAGCTGACCGTCATCGGGATGATGGGCCACACACAAGGCGTGAACAAGGCTACCAGCCCCCCCACGAATCCCGTGAAGAAGATGTAAATCCACGAAATATCCGTTGCCGAAACAGACTCGCCCATCGTCTGCAGTTCCCCGATTACCGGCTTCCAGAAGTCCGTGTCCCCCAATCGGGCAGCGGGTGCGGACACTGTGCCGCCGGATACGCTGTCCGATTGCGCGGGAAGCGGCGAAGCCGTCTGTGCCTTGGACACACCTGCAGCCTCTCCCGAAAAGCGGAAAGGTACCTGTGTAGGCGGCAAGCAGTTTTCATCGTTGCAGGCTCCATACTCCAGATACCCTTCTATTTCGTAGGCTCCTCCCGACAGCCTCAGCCGTTGCACGAACTGCGCCGTATGTTCAAAGTAGCGCAGGTTCATTTCAAACACTTTGTCATAGGCTGTAATCTCCTTGCCCTCCGGTGCCAACTTGCCTGCCAGCTCGGCACCGGACAGCTTGTCTACATTGAAGGTGGCGGAAATGGGGCCACCGCTGCCCAGGTCGGTGGAATATACATGCCAACCGTCTTCGATGGTGGCCGTGAACCGGATTTCCACTTCGTCGGCCGATACGGTCTTCTGTTCGGTCGTAAACTTCACCGGTTCGTGAATCTGTGCCTGCATCCACAAGGCAAACAGCAGTGCTAATGCGGAAAATAGACTTCTTTTCATAATTGTATCTGTATTCAATTGTTTATGGTGTAATCAACGCAAGCCCGGTCTTCCTTCACGTCGGCAATCAGCCGCGCGGCAGCCACGTGTTCGGGATGGGCGGCGTAGGCTTGTACGTCTTCCAACGAATCAAATTCACTATACAGGGCGATGTGCCATGTTTCAGAGGGGTTCATGTTCAGTCCCACTTCTATTTTGCGGATAATCGGTATTTTTGCCGGAAGTGCCTCGACAGCCTCCCTGAAACGGTGCATTGCTGCCTGCCTCTTTTCGGTTGAAACTTCCGTTTTTAACCTGAACAATACAATGTGTTTGACCATACGTTGCTATTTTAATGATTTATGTCTATATTTGTCAGCCGAATCAACAGGCTTCTTAGTCGCTGCAAAAGTACTTGTTTTGTTCTAAATATATACTTAAACAGATGTTAATAATAGGCATTGCAGGCGGAACAGGTTCCGGAAAAACCACCGTCGTTCGGAAGATTATCGAAAGCTTACCGGCGGGAGAAGTGGTGCTGCTCCCGCAAGATTCCTACTACAAAGACAGCAGCCATGTCCCGGTGGAAGAGCGGCAGAACATCAATTTCGACCATCCCGATGCTTTCGACTGGCAGTTGCTCTCGCTCCATGTCTCCATGCTGCGCGAAGGAAAAAGCATCGAACAGCCCACCTACTCCTATCTCACATGCACACGCCAACCGGAAACCATCCACACCGAACCGCGCGAAGTGGTTATCATCGAAGGCATACTGGCTCTGTGCGACGAGGCATTGCGCAGGCTGATGGATTTAAAGATTTTCGTGGATGCTGACTCGGACGAACGTCTGATTCGCGTCATACAACGTGACATCGCCGAACGGGGGCGCACGGTCGAAGCGGTCATGGAACGATACACAAGAGTGTTGAAGCCCATGCACCTCCAGTTCATCGAACCGTGCAAACGATATGCCGACCTCATCATCCCCGAAGGCGGAAACAACCGGGTGGCCATCGACATTCTCACCATGTATATCCGGAAACACCTTGCCTTGACCCCATGAGACAGACTTGCCTTTCATACACAAAAGCCCTGGTCGGCCACGTGGTCCGGACAGCCTGTCTGATTGGCTGCCTGTGCTGTTCCGTCGGCTGCGGCAACAAGCCCGCCACGTCCCCTGCTCCTGTCCCTGTGGACGACTTGCAACAAGTCAGGGACAGCGGCAAACTGGTGGTGCTGACCCTGTACAGCTCCACCACCTATTTCATTTACCGGGGAGAAAACATGGGATTCCAGTACGAACTGAGCAAACAGTTTGCCGACAGCCTGGGGGTAGACCTGACTGTGGAGGTGGCAAACAACGAATACGACCTGATTCGAAAGCTGCTGGCTGGAGAGGGAGACTTGATTGCCTACAACCTTCCCGTCACCAAGGAGGGCAAGGACACATTGCTGTATTGTGGCGGGGAGGTCATCACCCACCAGGTCCTTGTGCAGCGGGCCGCCGGAAAGCACAAGCCGCTGCAAGATGTCACCCAACTGATCGGCAAGGACGTGTATGTGAAACCCGGAAAATACCACGAACGCCTCCTCAACCTGAACAACGAACTGGGGGGTGGAATCCACATCCACCTGGTTGACAACGACAGCACGACCACGGAGGACCTCATCATGCAGGTGGCGCAAGGCACCATCCCCTACACCGTGGCCGACAACGACGTGGCCCAACTGAACAAGACCTACTATCCGAACCTGGACGTGCAGCTGTCCGTCAGCTTCGACCAGCGTGCTTCGTGGGCCGTGCGCAAGGACTGCCCCAAACTGGCAGCCGCAGCCACCCGGTGGTACAAGGCGAACGCCGCTTCGCCTGCCTATACGGCCAGCATGAAGCGGTATTTCGAAATCAGCAAAGCCACGCCCCACTCTCCCATCCTTTCACTGAAGGAAGGAAAGATTTCCCACTACGACGATTTGTTCAAGAAGTATGCCCCCACGATAGGCTGGGACTGGAGGCTGCTTGCCTCCCTGGCCTTTACGGAATCGAGCTTCGACACGACTGCCGTTTCGTGGGCGGGAGCCAGGGGACTGATGCAGCTGATGCCTGCCACGGCCAAAGCCATGGGGGTACCGCCCGGCATGGAGCAAAACGCGGAGGAAAGTATCAAGGCGGCCACGAAATACATCGCCCTCACCACCAGGAGCTTCATGAACATTCCGGAAGAGGAACGCACCAACTTTGTCCTGGCTTCATACAATTCGGGCATCGGGCACATTCTGGATGCCATGGCCCTGGCCGAGAAGTATGGAAAGGACAAACATGTCTGGCGGGACAATGTGGAAGTGTTCATCCTGCTGAAAAGCAACGAAGAGTACTTCACAGACCCGGTGTGCAGGTTCGGCTATTTCCGGGGAAGGGAAACCTACAACTTCGTGCGCGACATCACGGCCCGTTTTGAATGGTACAGGAAGAACGTGGCCGACGGTTGACAACCACGTCCGGAAAACACGCCCCTAAAACAGGTTCAGACGGTTCTGCTGCGCCTCCTCCAACGACACCAACGGCGGTTGCTGCCGCGCATTGTGCTGACGGCGCAACGATTCGTATAGTCCGTTCAATTCCGACACCAGCTGTTGCCTTTGCACCGGGTTCATGAGCCTGGCGGCCACAGCGGCGTTTTGAGAGGCATCTTTCAGATGAACCACGGGCGCATGGTACACGGGCACAATCTTCAGCGCCGTGTGCAGTGCCGAGGTAGTGGCTCCCCCTATCAGCAAAGGAATGTCCAGCCCGGCCTTCTCCAGTTCGGCAGCCACGTGCACCATCTCTTCCAGCGAAGGCGTAATCAGGCCGCTCAGCCCGATCATGTCCACCTGTTCTTCCACAGCCCGCTGCACGATGGTTTCCGCAGGCACCATCACGCCCAAGTCGATAATCTCGTAGCCATTGCAGGCCATCACCACCGAAACGATGTTCTTCCCGATGTCGTGCACGTCGCCCTTCACCGTGGCCAGCAGCACTTTGCCGGCAGATGCGGTTCCCTCCTGCTTTTCCGACTCGATGACCGGTTGCAGGATGGAAACGGCCTGCTTCATGGTGCGTGCCGTCTTTACCACCTGCGGCAAGAACATCTTGCCTGCCCCGAACAGTTCGCCCACACGGTTCATGCCTTCCATCAAAGGCCCTTCTATGATGTCCACCGCCTTCGGGTATTTCTCCAACGCCTCGGCCAGGTCTTCGGCCAGATAGTCGCCCATGCCCTTGACCAACGCATGTTGCAAACGGGCTTCGACCGGTGTGCCTTCCCGCCACGCCAGGGCCGGACGCGCGGCTTCGCCCGTCCCGCCGCCGGCAGCCTTGGCGGCATCGGCGGTTGCCTTCATCTGCCCGGCTGTTTCAATCAGACGTTCGGCTGCATCGGGCCGGCGGTTCAGCACCACGTCCTCGATGCGTTCCAACACATCCGCCGGAATGTCGCTGTACAAAACAGAAGTGGCAGGATTGACGATACCCATGTCCATCCCGGCCCGGATGGCATGGTAGAGGAACACCGCGTGCATGGCTTCGCGGATGTAATTGTTGCCCCGAAAAGAGAAAGACAAATTGCTTACCCCCCCGCTGACGTGCGCACCGGGCAGGTTCCTGCGGATCCAGGCCGTAGCCCGGATGAAGTCCACGGCATAGTTGTCATGCTCCTCCATCCCGGTAGCGATGGCCAGCACGTTGGGGTCGAAAATGATGTCGTGTGGATTGAAACCGGCCTGTTTCACCAGCAGGCGGTAAGCCCGCCCGCATACCTCTATTTTCCGCTGGTACGTATCGGCCTGCCCTTGCTCGTCGAAAGCCATCACCACGGCAGCAGCCCCGAAGCGGCGTATGGTGCGGGCGTGTTCCAGGAACCGTTCTTCGCCCTCCTTCAGGGAGATCGAGTTGACGATGGCTTTCCCCTGCAGGCACTTCAGTCCGGCTTCGATGACTGTCCAGTCGGACGAATCTATCATCACCGGCACACGGGCTATTTCCGGTTCGGAAGCAATCAGGTTGAGGAACGTTGTCATTTCCCGGGCGGCATCCAGCAGGCCGTCGTCCATGTTGATGTCAATCACCTGCGCCCCGTCCTCCACCTGCTGACGGGCTATGCTGACGGCTTCGTTGTATTTCTTCTCGTTGATAAGGCGCAGGAACTTGCGCGAACCTGCCACGTTGCAGCGTTCGCCCACGTTGATGAAATTGTTTTCGGGCTTTACCTCCAACAGTTCCAGGCCCGACAGCCACAGGCAGTCGGGACGTGCGGCCGGTTTGTGGGGCGTTGCCCCGGCCACCAGGGCAGGATAGGCAGCAATGTAGGCATCCGTGGTGCCGCAGCAGCCTCCGATGATGTTTACCAGACCTTCGCGGATGTATTCTTTCACCTCCCCGGCCATGTCGGCAGGTGTCTGGTCGTACTGTCCCAGGCTGTTGGGCAACCCGGCATTGGGATAGGCACTGATATAATAAGGAGCACGGGCGGCCAGCTGTTCCAGGAAGGGCTTCAGTTGGCGGGCACCGAACGAACAGTTCAGCCCCACGGAAAACAGGCCGGCATGTTGCACCGATGCCAGGAAAGCATCCAGCGTCTGCCCGGACAAGGTGCGCCCGCCCGTGTCGGACACCGTGACCGAGAGCATCAGCGGAACCCGTCTTCCGGTCCTCTTCATGGCTTCTTCTGCGGCATAAATGCCGGCTTTGGCATTGAGCGTGTCGAAGATGGTTTCTATCAGGAGCGCGTCCACGCCGCCTTCCAGCAAGGCTTCCATCTGCTCCAGGTAGGCTTCGGCCAGCGCATCGAAAGTCAACGCCCGGAAAGCAGGATTGTTCACATCCGGGCTCATGGAGCATGTCTTGTTGGTGGGACCCACCGACCCGGCCACCAGGCGCGGTTTCTCCGGCGTGCGGGCCGTGAACTCTTCGGCTGCCTCGCACGCAATCCGCACCGCCGCCAGGTTGATTTCGCGCACGTATTCCTCCACGTGATAGTCGGCCATGCTGACGCGGGTGGCGTTGAACGTATTGGTCTCGATGATGTCCGCCCCGGCAGTCAGATACTTGCGGTGGATGTCCCGGATGATGTCCGGACGGGTGAGGCACAGCAAGTCGTTGTTTCCTTTCAGTTGTCCGGGTATGTGTGCAAAGCGTTCTCCCCGGAAGTCACTCTCAGTCAGGTCGTATTGTTGTATCATGGTGCCCATTGCACCATCCAGGATCAGGATGCGTTCCCGAACCAGCGTGTCCAGTCTGCTCATTTCTTAAACATCCGTGCCATTTCACGCTTGTCGTCGCGCTCGCGCAGCGACTGGCGCTTGTCATACTGTTTCTTACCTCTGGCCAGTGCTATCACCACTTTGGCCAGTCCTTTCTCATTGATGAACATGCGCACGGGCACAATGGTGAATCCCGGCTCCTTCGTGCTGCGGGTCAGCTTCTCCAGTTCTTTCCTTGTCAGCAGAAGTTTGCGTTCCCGGCGTGCCGTGTGGTTGTTGTACGAGCCGTAGGAGTACTCGGCAATGTGCATGTTCTTCACCCATAACTCGCCGTTGTTGAAATAGCAGAACGTATCCACCAGGCTGGCCTTGCCCAGACGGATAGACTTGATTTCCGTACCGGTCAGCACGATGCCCGCCGTATAGGTATCTGTCAGTTCGTAGTCGAACGTGGCACGTTTATTCTTTATGTTTACAGGTGCTTGTTTCATAAGATTATTGTTTAAGATGTATGTGTTCCGCACGGTTAACTCAACGAAACCGACAGGTATCTGAACAGAACCCATATCAATATGGGGCATACTATGAGCAGTGCGGAAGCGAGCAACGTGAAACGCAGACGCAGCGGTTCGGACACTTGCATCATGCGCATACTTCCTTCCCACACGATGTACACCGTGTAGAACTCCACGAACAACGCGATGATGAGGAATCTGGGCAGAACACCGATCACGATTACCAGCACGAACGTCATGACCGATGCATAACCGGCAAAGCACCGCGCCCGCTGCACGTCGTGGCGCAACCGGAACAGCCGGGAACCGAGTTCGTCGATGCCCCACGCCGCCAGAAAGTAACCGCCAAACAAGGATACCGCCGCTGCACAACACAGCCGCATGGCATATTGGAAACCGGCCGGTTCCCCCCACCCTTTCTCCCACAAGGCACCGAGGAACACGGACAGCCCGCATAAACCAATCATAGGATAGACAAAAGAGAAGACCTTCTGCCTATCCTTTTCCACGCTGATTTCCTCCCACGCACGCGACGGGGAGGAAATCAGCAGAAGGGCGGTATGAAATAAATCCCGATAATCCAATTACTCCGAATAAGTATAGGTGTATGTTTCCTCCGTAGCTTCGTCCAAATCAACATCGTCACTCACACTGGCCACGATGCGGACCGTTGTGACCTCACTTGTGCCGGTGGCTCTCTTGTAAGCATCCATAGCTTCGCTCAGATCGAACGCCCTCACATAGATATTGATGTAGCCGCTGGCGTAGTAGGCGTATGACGTCGTGCTTCCGGCCGTCGGGCTGTCTTGCTGCTTGTTGTGGCGCAGGTAAAGTGTAAACCCGTCGGCAGCCGTGCTTTCGTTGGGGAGGTAGACCAGCGTAAAGGAATGCATATAGGTATTGATGTAATAATTGATGGGAAGCAGCAACGTGGTTGAGTCGAAAAACTCAGCCTCCATCTCCTCGCCCACCCCGATGACCGGCGTGTCGGCAATGGAGTCGTTGGCTGCACCTTCCTGATAGACAACCTCCACCGGGCTGTCCATGGGAGCAATGTATATTACGTCAACGCCCGTGATGCTCGTTTCGTTGCCCGTTATTGTCACCACATCCGAATCCCATTGATACCAGATGTACACAATCTCCCCGGACATGCTTGTAAAGTCCGCCCCGTTTGCTTCCAGACTGGCTATTGATGTGGAGGTAGGAGTGATGGTAACGCCCGTTGCAGTACGGAAATAAGTCCCACTCAATGAAGAATGTACTACTTTTACGATGGCTATCCCCGACCGCACGCTGGTGCCGTCCGAATCAACACATGAAGTTGTCACAATACCCAGCAGCACGGTCAGTGCCAAGGTCAAGAATTTCAGTCGTTTCAGTTGTTTCATTTTCTTGGTTAAATATTTAGTTAGACAAAATTAGGCAAAAGAAGCATACACTGTATATATAAATCCGTTTTTTCATTCTTTTTATGAATCGGCTGTGTGAACGTACATCGGCAACCATGCAATTTTTACTTTACTTTTAGTAAATCGTACCGGCCTTAAAATACTGCACAAGGTTACATTCTTTAACATCTGTTTTCTTATCAAATATGCCAAAAACCCGATGCATACAACCCGTTTGCCAGACACCTGTATGGAGCTTGCTCGACACAGGCAATCCATTTCCTCGATACAGGTGTGGAACACGCTCGACACAGGCACGGAGCACGCTCCATACAGGCACGGAACAGAAGCGATGCACCATGCTGACTATCAATCGGTTGCCTCGGTAGCTACCAAGGGGAGGCCGAGGTAGCTACCAAGGGAGTGCCTCGGTAGCTACTAAGGGAGTGCCTCGGTAGCTACCGAGGGAAAGTCAGGGTGGCAGGTGCGGATCCGCCTTTGTTTTCAGGGGAAAACCTGCTGCAAAACACGCCTTCCCGATTAACAACCTGTCAATAAAATTGCGATATTGCAAGCGGTTTCATCCCTAAATTAATAACATTATGATTATCGGAATACCCAAAGAGATTAAGGACAACGAGAACCGCGTGGGCATGACCCCGTCGGGCGTTGCCGGACTGGTGAATCACGGGCACACCGTGTACGTGCAGCAATCCGCAGGCACAGGCAGCGGGTTTGCAGACGATGCTTACGCCACCGCAGGAGCGCAACTGGCCGCCACTGCCGCCGAAGTGTACGCTGCCGCCGAAATGATTGTAAAGGTGAAGGAACCCATTGAACCGGAGTATGCCTTCGTGCGACCGGGACAGGTGCTGTTCACCTATTTCCACTTTGCCGCCTCGCGCCCGCTGACCGACTCCATGCTGGCGAGCGGTGCCGTGTGCATTGCCTACGAAACGGTGGAGAAAGCCGACCGTTCACTGCCGCTGCTCACCCCCATGAGCGAAGTGGCCGGACGCATGGCGGTGCAGGAAGGCGCCCGCTTCCTGGAGAAACCGCAGGGAGGAAAAGGAGTGCTGATGGGGGGCGTGCCGGGCGTGAAGCCTGCGCGGGTGCTTGTGCTGGGCGGCGGAACGGTGGGCACACAGGCCGCATGGATTGCCGCCGGCATGGGAGCGGATGTGGTCATAACCGACATCAACATAGACCGCCTGCGCCGCCTGAGCGAGGTGATGCCGCGCAATGTCTCGACCCTGTTCTCGTCCGCACACAACATCCGTGCCGAACTGCCCGCCGCCGACCTGGTGATAGGCTCCGTGCTCATCCCCGGCGACAAGGCCCCGCACCTCCTGACGCGCGACATGCTGCAACTGATGCAGCCGGGCAGCGTGCTGGTGGACGTGGCCATCGACCAGGGCGGTTGCTTCGAGACCTCCCGTCCCACCACCCACAGCGAACCGGTCTACACGGTCGATGGCATCATACACTATGCCGTGGCCAACATCCCCGGCGCCGTGCCCCACACCTCGACGCTGGCACTGACCAATGCCACCCTGCCCTACGTCCTTGCCCTGGCCGACAAAGGCTGGCAGCAGGCTTGCCGGGACGATGCCGCGCTGGCTGCCGGGCTGAACATGGCAGGCGGCAAAGTGACGCACAAGGCGGTGGCGCACGCATTCGGGCTGGAATACACACCGTGGAACTGAACGGAAGGGGGCTGTGCCGCAAAACTTGCATTTTGACACAGCCCCTCCCCTTTCTGCTTTCACAAATCCCACAAATCGTCCTTCCATCAAAATTGTTTTCGGGAAACTCTATGTACTTCCTCTTTTTTTTCCTACTTTTGCGCCTGATTTGCGGGCGTTAACGCCCAAGAAAACAAACGGAATCATCACTAAAAAAACAGTATCACTGTGGGAGAAACAAAGTATATTTTTGTCACCGGTGGTGTTGCCTCTTCCTTAGGCAAGGGCATTATCTCATCATCCATCGGCAAGTTGCTGCAAGCAAGGGGATATAACGTAACCATCCAGAAATTCGACCCGTACATCAACATCGACCCGGGCACATTGAATCCATACGAACACGGCGAATGCTACGTGACCGTGGACGGACACGAGGCCGACCTCGACCTGGGGCATTATGAACGCTTCCTGGGCATCCAGACCACCAAGGCCAACAACATCACCACGGGACGCATCTACAAGAGCGTCATCGACAAGGAACGCCGGGGCGACTACCTGGGCAAGACCATCCAGGTCATCCCGCACATCACCGACGAAATCAAGCGCAACATCAAGCAGCTGGGCAACAAATACAAGTTCGACTTCGTCATCACCGAGATAGGCGGAACCGTGGGAGACATCGAGTCGCTGCCCTACCTCGAAAGCATCCGGCAACTGAAGTGGGAACTGGGCAAGGACGCCCTGTGTGTACACCTCACCTACGTGCCCTACCTGGCTGCCGCAGGCGAACTGAAGACCAAGCCCACCCAGCATTCGGTGAAGGAACTGCAAAGCGCAGGCATCCAGCCCGACGTGCTGGTGCTGCGCACCGAACACAAGCTCAGCATCAACCTCCGCAAGAAGGTGGCCCAGTTCTGCAACGTGGACGAAAACGCCGTGGTGGAAAGCATCGACGCACCCACCATCTACGAGGTGCCCATCCTGATGCAGGAACAAAAGCTGGACGCCACCATCCTGCAGAAGATGGGGCTGCCCGTGGGCGACACGCCCGGCCTCGGCCCGTGGCGTTCTTTCCTGGAACGCCGTCACAAGGCAGAAAGCACCACGCCGGTACACATCGCGCTGGTGGGCAAGTACGACTTGCAGGATGCCTACAAGTCCATCCGCGAAGCCCTGTCGCAGGCGGGCACCTACAACGACTGCAAGGTGTCGGTTGACTTTGTGAACAGCGAGAAACTGACCGACGACAACGTGGCCGAAGCCCTCAAAGGCATGGCCGGTGTGCTGATAGGACCGGGATTCGGCGAACGGGGTGTTCCCGGCAAGTTTGTCGCCATCCGGTATGCCCGCACCCACGACATTCCCACTTTCGGCATCTGCCTGGGTATGCAATGCATGGCCATCGAGTTTGCACGCAACGTGCTGGGCTATGCCGATGCCAACTCGCGTGAGATGGACGAAAAGACACCGCACAACGTCATCGACATCATGGAAGAGCAGAAGTCCATCACCAACATGGGCGGCACCATGCGGCTGGGAGCCTACGAATGCAACTTGCAGAAAGGAAGCAAAGCCTGCGAAGCCTATGGCACCGAACACATCCAGGAACGGCACCGCCACCGGTATGAGTTCAACAACCTCTTCAAGGAGCAATACGAGGCCGCCGGTATGAAATGCGTTGGCATCAACCCCGAATCGGACCTGGTGGAAATCATCGAAATCCCCACGCTGAAGTGGTACATCGGCACGCAGTTCCACCCCGAGTACAGCAGCACGGTGCTGAAACCGCACCCCCTGTTTGTTTCGTTTGTGAAAGCGGCCATCGGAAATGTGCAACCGGCCGCCGAAGAAGCCTGAAATCCCCGACATCCGTTTTACACATTATTATATATATAAGAACACATCGACATGGACAAGAATACCATCACCGGCCTTGTGCTGATAGCGATTCTGTTAGTGGGGTTCAGCATACTCAGCCGCCCCAGCAAAGAACAACTGGCGGCACAACAGCACTACTATGACTCCATTGCCCAGGTGCAGCAACGCGAAGCTGACCTGAAGGCAAAAGCAGAAGCAGCCCTTGCCAACGAAATGGAAGCGCAAGCCGCCGACTCCACAGCCCTGTTCTTCGCGGCACTGCAAGGCGAAGACAAGGAAGTGACCCTGCAAAACGACCTGGCCGTCCTGACCGTCGGCACCAAAGGCGGACGGGTGACCTCGGCCGTGCTGAAAGACTATAAGGAACAGGACAAGCAGACTCCCGTCACCCTGTTCAGCGGCGACGATGCTTCGATGAATTTCCTTTTCTACAACAGGCAGCAAACCATCCAGACGAAGAATTACTACTTCACACCGGTCAACGTCAGCGACACGGCCGTGACCATGCGCCTCTGCGCGGACACGGCCAGCTACATCGACTTCACCTACACCATGCACCACGGCACCTACCTGGTGGACTTTGACATCCAAGCCGTGAACATGGGAGGGAAACTGGCCGCCGGCAACAAGACGGTTGACATCGAATGGGCACAGCGTGCCCGGCAGATTGAGCGCGGATATACCTACGAGAACCGCCTGTCTGAACTGATCTACAAGATTGCCGGTGAAGGAACCGACTACCTCTCGGCCGGCAGTGACGACCGGGAAGACGTGGCCGAACGCCTGGACTGGATTGCCTTCAAGAACCAGTTCTTCTCAGCCGTATTCCTGGCTGACGAGGGATTTGAAAAGAGCAGGCTCTCGTCGCGCATGGAGACACAGGGCAGCGGCTACCTGAAAGACTATGCCGCCGAAATGAACACGGCTTTCGACCCCACCGGCGAGAAGCCCACACGGCTCTACTTCTACTTTGGCCCTAACCACTACAAGACTCTCTCCGCCCTGGACAAAGGACGCGACAACAAGTGGCAGCTCAACAAACTGGTCTACCTGGGATGGCCCCTCATCCGCTGGGTCAATATCCTCTTCACCATCAACATCTTCGACTGGCTCACGGGCTGGGGACTGAGCATGGGCATCGTGTTGCTGCTGATGACGCTCATCGTAAAGGCAGCCGTCTTCCCCGCCACATGGAAAACGTATATGTCATCGGCCAAGCTGCGCGTGCTCAAGCCGAAAATCGACGAAATCAATGCCAAGTATCCCAAGCAGGAGGATGCCATGAAGAAGCAGCAGGAAATCATGACGCTCTACAGCCTCTACGGTGTCAGCCCGATGGGCGGATGTCTGCCCATGCTTATTCAGATGCCAGTCCTGATTGCCCTGTTCATGTTCATCCCCAGTGCCATCGAACTGCGCGGACAGAGTTTCCTGTGGGCCGACGACCTGTCCACCTACGACTCTATCATCAGCCTCCCGTTCCACATTCCGTTCCTTGGCGACCACATCAGCCTGTTCTGTCTCCTGATGACAGTGACGACCATCCTGAACACCAAGTACATGATGCAGCAGCAAGACACGGGAGCCAACCCGCAGATGGCCGCCATGAAGTGGATGTCTTACCTCATGCCCATCATGTTCCTGTTCATCCTGAACGACTATCCGTCGGGACTGAACTATTACTACTTCCTCTCCACACTCATCAGCGTGGCAACAACACTGGTTCTGCGTAAGACCACCGACGAGGCAGCCTTGCTGGCACAGCTGGAGGCGAACAAGAAAGACCCCAAGCAACTGAAGAAAAACAGCTTCGCCGCCCGTATAGAAGCCATGCAGAAACAGCAGGAAGAAATGATGAAACAGCGGCAGAAACGAAAATAAACGCATCCATCTCCGAAGGGGAAACAATACGGGGCTGTGTCAAAACGCAAGTTTTGCAGCACAGCCCCGTGTCGTCCTTTCCCCGACCGACAATGTCACAGAAAATAAAACAGTAAAAAACGCTTATGACGCAGACGCAATATTCCTACAGACAAATCTGGAGCATCGCCTACCCCATCCTGATCAGCCTGGTCATGGAGCAGATGCTCGGCATGACCGACACGGCCTTCCTGGGACGGGTGGGCGAAGTCGAACTGGGCGCATCGGCCATTGCTGGTGTGTTCTACACGGTCATATTCATGGTCGCATTCGGTTTCAGCATCGGTGCGCAGATTCTCATCGCCCGGCGCAACGGCGAACAACGCCATGCCGAAATCGGACAGTTGTTCTACCAGGGCATCTACTTCCAGACAGGTATGGCAGCAGTGATGTTTCTGCTCTCATACTTCTGCTCCCCCCTCATCCTGAAACGCATCATTGCGTCTGAACAGATATACGAAGCAGCCACCAGCTATCTGCACTGGCGCGTATTCGGTGCTTTCTTTTCATTCTGTGCGGTGATGTTCAGGGCTTTTTTCCTGGGCACCACGCAAACCAGGACACTGACGCTGAACTCCACCGTCATGGTGCTGAGCAACATGGTGTTCAACTACATCCTCATCTTTGGCAAATTCGGCTTTCCGGCTTTGGGCATCGCGGGTGCCGCCATCGGGTCGTCGCTGTCCGAACTGGTATCGCTGGTTTTCTTCATCGTCTATACACGCCGCCACATCGACTGCCGCAAGTACGGCCTTGACCGCATTCCCCGCTTCGACTTCGGTATGCAGAAGCAAATCCTGAGCGTGTCACTCTGGACCATGATACAAAACGCCATTTCGCTCTCCACCTGGTTCCTCTTTTTCCTCTACATCGAGCACCTGGGCGAACGTGCCCTGGCCGTGAGCAACCTGGTGCGCAACGTGTCGGGCATCCTGTTCATGGTGCTGATGGCTTTTGCGTCCACTTGCGGGTCGCTGGTCAGCAACCAGATAGGAGCCGGTCATGCCGGACATGTCCCCCGGACCATCCACCGGCACATCCGCATTGCCTATATGCTGGTGATGCCGCTGGCACTGCTGCTGGCCCTGTTCCCCAAACAGATTCTGGGAATATATACAGACATCACCGACCTGCAGCAGGCCACTGTGGCTTCACTCCATGTGATGTGTGCCGCCTACCTGCTGCTGATACCGGCCAACATCTATTTCCAGGCAGTGTCCGGCACCGGCAATACGCGCACGGCCATGAGTCTGGAACTCCTGGCACTGATTATCTATGTGGCCTACATCACCTACATGATTCTGATACTGAAGTCGGATGTGGCCTTGTGCTGGACATCGGAAATGGTCTACGGATTCTTCATCCTGCTGTTTTGCCGGATCTACATCAAGAAAGGCAAATGGCAGGAAAAGAAGATATGAGGATTCCCCGAAATGATATTAACCTCTAAATATGCAAGAACAATGAAACAAGCAAATCTTTTCATCATGTCGGCAGCAGTGACCTTGGCTTCCTGCAACGGCGGCCAGGGCACCGGAACGGCAGACCCGGTCATCCAGCGTTCGGACATCCGGATTGAAGGCGGACGCATGACTCCCGAAGCCCTGTGGGCCATGGGACGAATCGGCGGCGTGGCTCCGTCGCCCGATGCGGAAAAGGTGGCCTACACCGTAAGCTACTACAGCGTGCCGCAAAACAAGAGCAACACGGAAATCTTTGTGATGAATGCCGACGGCAGCGGCAACGTACAACTGACCTGCGACCGGTGGCAACAAAACCAGCCTGCATGGATAAAGGACGGCAAGAAACTGGCCTACCTGAGCAATGAAAGCGGCTCAAGCCAGGTGTGGGAAATGAACCCCGACGGCACAGACCGTCGCCGGCTGACCGACTATGCCGGCGACATCGAAGGGTTCTCCTTCAGTCCCGACGGCACGAAGCTGCTCTTCATCTCGCAGGTGAAAACGGTGCAGACCACAGCCGAAAAATATCCCGACCTGCCCAAAGCCAGCGGCCTCATCATAGACGACCTGATGTACAAGCACTGGGATGAGTGGATCACTTCCGTGCCCCATCCTTTCGTGGCCGACTTCGACGGAAACGGAATCGGCAATGTGAAAGACCTGCTGGAAGGCCAACCCTACGAAAGCCCCATGAAACCTTTCGGAGGCATCGAGCAACTGGCATGGAGCCCGGCATCGGACAAGATAGCTTATACATGCCGTAAGAAAACGGGAATGGACTATGCGGTCTCGACGGACTCGGACATCTACCTGTACGACCTCAAATCGGGAGAGACGACAAACGTGTGCAAGGACTGCGATGCGGCGCAGGACAAGAACGAGGGCTACGACACCAATCCGCAGTTCTCGCCCGACGGACGCTACATCGCCTGGCAGAGCATGGCACGCGACGGGTACGAGAGCGACCGCAACCGACTCTACGTCATCGATCTGGAGAAGCAGCAGAAATTCTGCGCCGACATTGCCTCGGACACCAATACGGATGCTTTCCTCTGGACGGCCGACTCGCAAGGATTCTACCTCATCGCCACGTGGCACGGCACCACACAGATTTACCGTCTCGGACTGAATGACTGGCGCGAAAACAAGGCACCTGTGAAGCTGACCGAAGGCCTGCACGACTACGGCAGTATCGCCCTTTGCGGCAACAACCTCGTTGCCACGCGACACAGCATGAGCCAGGCCGATGAAATCTATCTTGTCAACCCGGACGAACAGCCGGCAGCCAACAGCTGCCAACTGACGCAGGAGAACCGGCACATCTACGACCAACTGGAAATGGGGCGTGTGGAAGAGCGTTGGATAAAAACCACCGACGGCAAACAGATGCTCACCTGGGTCATCTATCCCCCGCAATTCAATCCTGACAGGAAGTACCCCACGCTGCTCTTCTGCGAAGGCGGTCCGCAAAGCCCGCTCAGCCAGTTCTGGAGCTACCGCTGGAACTTCCAGATGATGGCAGCCAACGACTACATCATCGTAGCTCCCTGCCGGCGGGGAATGCCGGGTTTCGGAACGGAATGGAACGAGGCCATCAGCGGTGACTACGGCGGGCAGTGTATGCGCGACCTGCTGACAGCCATTGACGAAGTGGCGAAAGAACCTTTTGTGGACAGTGACCGCCTGGGCTGCGTGGGTGCCAGCTTCGGGGGCTTTACGGTGTACTGGATGGCCGGACACCACAACAAACGTTTCAAGGCTTTCATTGCCCACGACGGCATCTTCAACATGGAAATGCAATACCTGGAAACAGAAGAAAAATGGTTTGCCAACTGGGACATGGGCGGTGCTTACTGGGAAAAGGACAACAAAACAGCCCAACGCACCTTCGCCAATTCGCCCCACCGGTTCGTAGACAAATGGGACACACCCATCCTCTGCATCCACGGTGAACGCGACTACCGCATCCTGGCCAACCAGGCCATGGCCGCCTTTGATGCAGCCAAGATGCGCGGCGTTCCGGCTGAACTGCTCATCTTCCCCGACGAAAACCACTGGGTGTTGAAACCCCAGAACGGTGTGCTATGGCAACGCACGTTCTTTGCCTGGCTGGACAAATGGCTGAAGCCGTAACAACTGCCTGAATAAAGGATAAGAAAAAAGGGCTGTGCCAAAACGTAAGTTTCTGAGCACAGCCCCTTTTGTTACTTCAAACATACCTTGAGATACAACCCCACCGACCAATACCTTCCGTCATACAGCGAAGCCGTCAGGTTAATCCGGTCTTTCCACACGGC
>CAYPUJ010000033.1:0-21448 GCA_964413805.1 uncultured Bacteroides sp.
AGATAGCCTCGAAGGAAGGGATAAAGCAGCGACAGAGTTACAAGAGGGTGAGTGGTCAACTACTCAGAGATTGTTACAATTCCAAGAATCCTCGTCGCTTCAGGAAGGCTATTGCCTCGAGGAGGAAGTTACGAACTATCGCGGGACGTCAGGTAAGAGAGTTGGAGAGAAAGTTAGAGTCTGAGGCATTTGAGCACTATAAGGATAAGTTGTCACTGTACAATAAAGTATTGATGCAAAGTCGTACAGACAAGGATAAGGTGTATAGTCTCCACAAGCCCTACACGGCATGCATCGCAAAGGGGAAAGCATCCGTAGCATATGAGTTCGGGAATAAGGTTGGGCTTATCAGCACGGCGAGGAGCCAGATAATCGTGGCGGCCATGGCATTCTCAGGCAATCCACATGACAGCAGGACAATAGAACCTCTTTTGAGACAGATGAAAGCCAATGGTATCAAACTTCCGCAGACACTGGCATATGATCGCGGAGGGAGAGGAAGAAAAATGATAGAAGGAGTGGAAATACTGACTCCTTCAAAACCCAAGCTCAGTGACACAGAGTCAGTTCGTCGTAAGAAGCGTCATGCGTTCCGTCGCAGGGCGGCAATTGAACCACTGATAGGCCACCTCAAGCATGATTACAGAATGAAGCAGAACTACCTGTGGGGTGCTTCTTCAGCCACAATCAATGTAATGCTGGCAGGAGCCGCATGGAACTTTAAGAAATTGGCAAGAGAATTAGCCAAAAAAGCAGGTACTTATTTTTTGGCTCTCATATTTTCTCGCTTCGAAGAAAAGAAATTCCCTCATTACACAACTCGGCAACTTTCATTTTGTAGTTCGTAAGGAGGGACTACCTAATTTAAACATTAAGGCACCAAAAGTCATCATGCAGAATGTTCTTATCTGTGTGATAGAATAAAACGGTTATGCGATAAAAGAGTTGACATTTTGCTCTTTTATTTATCTGTTTATTCTGCAAGGTTTGGCAACAATCGTTGTCAAACGGAAAGAGATTATCAACCAAACATATTCAACGGAATGGCATACGAAGAATACGGAAAAAGGAAAAATCAAACACTATACAGTACAAACAGGAATAAGCAAAAAAGAATCGGACAAGTCATCATAAAAAATACAGATAAACTTTTGCTTCCAAGAATTATTTAATTATTTTTGCAACGGTGATTTAGTATTAACAACATCTAAAAGTTGCAGCCTATGGAATAAACAAAAAGACTCTGTGGAATCCTGTTTGCCATGCGCAAATGCTCCACTCGCCTTAATTAAAAACAACTCAATTATTAACTTAAGTTACCTACTATTTATGAAACAATCAAGTATTTATTCTTTGATGTCATTGCTAATGGCCATGTTGGTCTGTGTCACAGCTTGCAAATATGACGATGATGCTCTTTGGGATAAAGTCAATTCTTTGGAAGATCGCGTCACTTCTATTGAGAACCAACTGACTCAAATAAACTCGGACATCAATGCCATAAGCATCATTGTGAATGCTCTGCAAAACAACGTGTCCATCTCAAGTGTTGAAGCCGTTGAAGATGGTTACCTCATCACTTTCACGGACGGGCAGTCCATTACCATATATAATGGTAAAGATGGGACAGATGCCCCCATTATCAGTGTGGATCTTTATGAAGGAAAATACTACTGGGTACAAATCATAGATGGCACAAAATCATGGCTGACCGACGACGACGGCAACATGATTCCTGCCACTGGTGCAGATGCTGTCACCCCGCTTTTGAAAGTAAACACGGCTGGATATTGGATGATAAGCTACGACAATGGCATTACCTACGAAGAAATTAAGGACGAAGACGGCAACCTTGTCAAAGCTGAAGGACAGGACGGAGATTCATTCTTCAGCGAAGTAAGGGTGGAAGATGGAGAACTCATACTGGTGTTGATAGACGGAACGGAAATCCGTATTCCTTTTGAAACTCAAACGAACCCGATAGAAGAACAATACTTTGGAGTTGATAATGCAACTTACCATTCGGGCAGTATGCCTGAGGCTACAGACGAACTATCCGCAGACATCGGTGAACTGGTTGCAGACCAGACTTTCGCTCCCGGAGGAAGTTCTTATGTAACAATCAATACAGCAGAAGAACTGGACAAAATATACATCGGCATTGAAGGAGAAGATGGATATTACGAAATGGATGCCACAGATGCACTCGCAGCTACAGCAACCCTTACCACCTATACGTTCAACTACCAGTTTGTCCTAATGATTAGCCAACAATTTGCTGCCAATGTGACTGTGAGGATCGTGGTACGGACTGTAGGCGGGTACTATTTCTTCATGTCGTGGGAAGTAAGCTTAATCCAGGTGGGAATAGGCGAACTGCAAGTCAGCCTGGCTTTTTCCAACGCTAAAGACATAGACCTCTATGTCATAGAGCCAAACGGGAACATCGTTTATTACGGCAACAGACAACCTTATCTGGCTCAAAGCAGCATGACCTCCGACGGACAAATCATAGGATTGGACCTTGACTCGAATGCTGGATGTAGCATTGATAATGTCAATAAGGAAAACATATATTTCCCTGCCGATTGCGTACAAAAGGGAACATATTCCGTCTTGGTGGACATGTATTCTAATTGCGATGGAAGCATTGCAACGGACTGGACCGTGAGGGCCAACTATCGTGGGCAGACAATCACTCCCGATACTGGAAGTAATCCCGCCAGCGGCACTTTCCCCATCGGGACACAAAGCAACTATGGGAACCTTGCGAATATGGCGACTGTCATGACATTCACAATTGAAGAAGGGGTAGAAATGCCGACAACCCGTCATTCCAACACTTTGCCCATCGGCAAAGACCTGAGTGAATCTGCAAAACTGAAATTATTGCAAGCAGGCATCATCGTCGATTGACAAGTGCGGTCTCAAATCAAGAGGCTATTAACAGAAGAATCCGGAGGCAACACATCACGCATTGCCTCCGGATTTTTATTGGGGAAATGTTTGACCCGCAGACTTATTTTTGCTACTTTTGTTCCATGAGTACCGCGAACCAAAGTTTGCCACCTTATAATATATAATATAAGAAGAATATCATGTTTGCGAAAGAAACGTATGTACAGCGCAGAGCCCAGCTGAAGAAACAGATGGGCAGCGGATTGTTGCTTTTCCTGGGCAACGACGAGCAAGGATTGAACTATGAGGACAACACCTTCCGTTACCGTCAGGACTCCTCTTTTCTCTACTATTTCGGCCTTTCGTTCGCAGGGCTTTCCGCTCTCATCGACGTGGACGAGGACAAGGAAATCATCTTCGGCAACGAACTGACCATCGACGACATCGTGTGGATGGGCTCCCAACCCACCCTGCACGAGAAAGCCGGACGGGTGGGCATCGGCGAGACCTGCCCCACCGCCGACATGGCCGAGTACCTGCACAAAGCCGTGCTGCGCGGGCAGACCATCCACTACCTGCCCCCCTACCGCGCCGAACACCGGCTGAAACTGATGGAATGGCTGGGCATCCCGCCCGCACGGCAGGAAGGCTCCGTGCCTTTCATCCGCGCCGTGGCAGCACAACGCAACCACAAGTCGGCGGAAGAAATCGCCGAAATCGAACGTGCCTGCGATGTCACCGCCGACATGCACATTGCCGCCATGAAGGTGCTGCGCCCCGGCATGTACGAGTACGAGGTGGTGGCCGAAATGAACCACGTGGCCCAGCGGAACAACTGCGAACTGTCTTTCGCCACCATCGCCACCATCAACGGGCAGACGCTGCACAACCACTACTACGGCAACAAGGTCAGGCCGGGCGACCTCTTCCTGATTGATGCCGGCGCGGAAGTGGAGTCGGGCTATGCGGGCGACATGTCGTCCACCATCCCTGCCGACAGGACATTCACGCCCCGCCAACGCGCAATCTACGAGATACAGAACGCCATGCACCTGGCATCGGTCGATGCCCTGCGCCCCGGCATCCCCTACATGGAGGTGTACGACCTCTCGGCCCGCGTCATGGTGGAAGGGCTGAAAGAACTGGGCCTCATGAAGGGCAATGCCGCAGATGCCGTGCACGAAGGGGCGCACTCCCTGTTCTATCCCCACGGACTGGGACACATGATGGGACTGGACGTGCACGACATGGAGAGCCTGGGCGAGGTGTGGGTAGGCTACAACGGGCAGCCCAAGAGCACCCAGTTCGGCCGCAAGAGCCAGCGGCTGGCCATCCCCCTGGAACCGGGATTCGTGCACACGGTGGAGCCGGGCGTGTACTTCATCCCCGAACTGATTGACCTGTGGCGCAGCCAGAAGAAGTTCACCGACTTCATCAACTACGACAAGGTGGAGGAGTACCGCCACTTCGGCGGTGTCCGCAACGAGGAGGACTACCTGATAACGGAGACCGGTGCCCGCCGCCTGGGCAAGAAGATTCCCCTCACGCCGGACGAGGTGGAAGCCCTGCGCTGACCCGGGCAGAAACGCGGAGCTTCCAAATTACCGGACTGAAAGATTTCAGATTAGCGAACTATTTGTTACTTTTGCAGTGGCCTTTCCGGCAACGGAAAGCCGGAAAGGCCCGTAAACAGCGAAAACATTATGCCACAAGGTTCCCGACAGATACAGACGCAAGCACAGCAACAGGTCCAGACACTTTCGCCCCAACAGGTTCTCGCCGTGAAACTGCTGGAACTGCCGGTCGTGGAACTGGAAGACCGCGTGCGTGCCGAACTTCTGGAAAACCCCGCCCTGGAAGAGGGCAAGGAAGAGACGCAGGCCGAAGACGGGTATGACGACGGCACCAACGGTGAAACCAGCATGGAGGACGGGGGAGACACCGGATACGACTCGCTGAGCGACTACCTGAACGAGGACGACATCCCCGACTACAAACTGCAGGAGAACAACCGGAGCAGGGACGAACAGGCCGAGGAAATCCCTTTCTCGGACACCACTTCTTTCTACCAGACCCTGAAGGAGCAACTGGGCGAACACGAACTGACAGACCATCGGCGCGAACTGGCCGAATACCTCATCGGGTCGCTGGACGACGACGGGCTGCTGCGCAAACCGCTGGACAGCATCTGCGACGAACTGGCCATCTACGCAGGCATCGAGACAACCCCGCAGGAACTGGAAGAGGTGCTGAAGGTCATCCAGGACTTCGAGCCTGCCGGGCTGGGGGCACGCAATCTCAAGGAGTGCCTCCTCATCCAGATACGCCGCAAGATGGAGCAACAGCACGCAGCCGGCGACCTCCTGCTGCGCACCGAAGAACGCATCATCAGCAACTGCTACGAGGAGTTCACCCGCAAGCACTGGGAGAAAATCGGACAAAAGCTGGGAGTGGACGAAGACCTGCTGCACTGCGCCATCAGGGAGATCTGCCGCCTCAACCCGCGCCCCGGCGCTTCGCTGGGCGAAACCATCGGGAAGAACATGCAGCAGATTGTGCCGGACTTCATCGTCGAGACCTACGACGACGGCACCATCCACCTTTCGCTCAACAACCGCAACACGCCCGAACTGCGTATGAGCCGCGACTTCAGGGAGATGGTGGAGGAGCATACCCGGAACAAGGCCAACCAGACGAAGGAATCGAAAGATGCCCTGTTCTTCCTGAAACAGAAGATGGATGCGGCCCAGAGCTTCATCGATGCCGTGAAACAGCGGCAGAACACCCTGACAGTGACCATGCAGGCCATCATCGACCTGCAACGCCCCTTCTTCCTCGAAGGCGACGAGTCGCTCCTGCGCCCCATGATTCTCAGGGACGTGGCCGAGCGCACGAGGCTGGACATCTCCACCATTTCCCGCGTGAGCAACAGCAAATACGTGCAGACCAACTTCGGGATTTATCCGCTGAAGTTCTTCTTCAACGACGGCTATGTCACGGGCGACGGCGAGGAAATGTCCGTGCGCGAAATCCGCAAGATTCTCAGGGAGTGCATCGACAGCGAAGACAAGAAGAAGCCCTACACCGACGACGAACTGACCGAAATGCTGGCGCAGAAAGGCTACCCCATCGCCCGCCGCACCGTGGCCAAGTACCGCCAGCAGATGAACATCCCCGTGGCAAGGCTGCGGAAATAAAAACCCCGTTTACACGATGCCGGAAGAACCCATCTTTACAGACAGAATGCTCGTGCGGACCGCCAGAGTGGTATCAGCCCTGTTCGCGCCGTTCCCCATCCCTTTCGCGGCGTTCATCGCCCTGTTCCTCTTTTCCTATTTGCGCATCATACCGTTCGCCTACAAGCTGATTGTGCTGGGCGTGGTCTACGGCTTCACCATCCTGATGCCCATGCTCACCATCTTCGTCTTCCGCAAGCTCTACGGGTTCAGTCCGGAAGACCTGGCCGAACGGCACCGCCGCTACGTGCCCTTCGGGCTGACCATCGTCTCCTACCTGCTCTGCCTGCTCATCATGCGCCGCCTGAACATCCCGTGGTACATGAGCGGCATCATCCTTTCGGCTCTCCTCACCATGCTGGTGTGTATGCTGTTCAACCTCCGCTGGAAGCTGAGCGGGCACATGGCCGGCATGGGTGCCATCGTGGGCGGGCTGGTGGCCTTCAGTGCCCTGTTCGGCTACAACCCGGTGTGGTGGCTCTGCCTTTTCATCCTGGTTGCGGGCATCCTGGGCACCGCACGGCTCGTGGTGGGGCAGCACACCCTGGGCGAGGTGCTGGGCGGCTTTGCGGTGGGCACCGCCTGCACCCTGCTGGTGCTGCACCCGGCGAGCATTCTCCAGTTCCGGATGCTGCTCTTCTGAGAAACAGTCCGGGCATTACCCGGACGGCCTACATGCGGCTCTTCTGCGAACTGCCTGCGCCCGTGCCTTTATACTTGCTGCGTGCGGCGTTGAACTTGTAGCGCAGGGTGAGCGAGATGTCACGCCTGCCGGAAGTGTAGTTGGTCATGGTGCGGAGGCCGCTGTAGATGGTGGTTTTCTGGTCGTTGGTCTCAAACAGGTCGCCCGCCTGCAGCAGGGCACTCAGCCGCCCTTGGCAGAACTCTTTGTACAGGCTGAGCGAGAAGTTAAAGGGATGGTTGGCCGTCAGCGTGTTTTGCGAATGGCCGCTGAGCACGTATTGCGCGTTGACACCCAGCAGGAAACCGGCAGGCAGGCTGAGGTTGTTGAGCCACATGAAAGACGGAAGCGGCTTGCTCAGATCCACATCGCCGTCGTAGCCCGACATGCTGAACCATTGCTTGTAGAGCATGGCGGTGAGTTGCGATTGCCAGGGGCCGATGGTGGGCGTAAAGGTGACGGAGGCCGTCAGGTTGTTGTAAGCCTTGGCGTTGACAACGTTCAGCAGCATGATGGCGGGGTTCTCTTCCGACCAGATTTCGCCCACCTGCATGATGTCGTCCTTCGTGTGGGTGTAGCCGATGTTGACCAATATACAGTTCCAGGCCGCATTCAGTTGGAGGTTCTGCCTGATGACCGGCTTCAGGAAGGCGTTGCCCGTCTGGTAGGTGTAGCGGTTGGCGTAGGTGATGCCGGTAGTGAGAAGTCTGTAGGAGGGGCGCGTGATGTCGGCATTGTAGCCCAGTTGCAGTTGTGTCTTGCCTATTGCCATATTGACGGCGGCAGAAGGGAAGAGGTTGTCATACGTGCGGCTCTGATCGCCGATGTACTTGCCTTCCTCGTAATACTTGAAGTCCACGTGCTCGTAGCGCAGGCCCAACAGCACGTCGAGCGGGCCGAACGATCGCCCGTATTCCACGAAGGCCGATGCGGAACCTTCCTTGATGCGGCTGTCGTCGTTGGCGAGATCAAGGGTACTCTGTTCGTCCACGTCGTACACATACAGGTTGGAGCGGCTGGTGTGCGAGTATTCACCGCCAAAGGACAGTTCGCCCTCCCACAGCGGGTGCGACACTACGAGCTTGGCGGCGTACAGGTGGTTCCCGTTTTTGCCGTAGGTGTCCACGCCGTTCTCGTCCGTATCGTTGATAAGTTCGCGGGTCGAGTTTTCATCCTTCCTCGTGTACCACAGGCCGTCGGCGTTGAAGTCGATGCTCCAGTTGCCCAGTTGTCCGTTGTAATAATAGTTCAGCGTGTGGCGCAAGGCGGGTAACAGGCTCTCCATGCGGCTCCAGCTGCTCTCGTAGAGGTCGCCGTCGGCATAGACGTTGGTGTTCATCTCCAGCACGCCGAAGGTGGAGAATGTCTTGTCTGCACTGTAGCGCACGCCCATAGAGTGCCGCTCGTTGAACTGGTAGTTCATCGACAGGTTGCCCTGCACGTTGCTGTAGCGGTTGCGGTCGTAACCGGCATCCATATCCTGGTGCCAGAGTTGGCCTGCGTAGGTGTCCACCGTCACCTGTTGGTTGTTGCCTGTGTGCATTCTCGCCCCGTACAACATGCCGCTGAGGTCGAAGCCGCCTTTGCGGTAGTTGAAGTTGAACTGATCCAGGAAAGACCAGCCGTAGACGTGCCGGTTGCGGGTCAGGAAGCGGTTGTTGAAGCCGAAGCCTTCGCCCACCGGCTTCCGGGTGTAGATGCGGATGACGGCCTTCACCGAAGCATCGTACCTGGCACCGGGATTACGCACCACCTCCACACGTTTCACCTGGTCGGACTCCAGTTGATCCAGTTCCGAGTCACTGCGCACCTTCCGTCCGTTGATGTATATCTCGGCTGCACCGCGTCCGAACACGTTTGCCCCGCCGTCTGCTGCCGACACACCGGGAATCCTGTTCAACAGATCCTCGCCCGTGCCCGCTTTCTCCAACACGCTGCCCTGCACGTGGGTAATCATGGCATCTCCTTTCAACTGCGTCCTGGGCAGGTCGGCCTTCACCGTCACTTCGCCCAGCATCTGTGCATCGGGCTGCATCTGCAGGGTGCCGAGGTCGCCCGTGCTGCACCTGTCATATACCGTGGCATAACCGATGCTCGTGATGCGCAGCAGGCGTTCTTCCTGCGTGGGGTTCTCCAGGCTGAACGTACCGTCCTCGCCGCTCACCACGCCCGACACAAAGGTCGAATCGGACAACGCCAGCAGAACAACGTTGGCGTAGGGCAGGGGCTGGTTGGTTTCATCCACTAATTTTCCACTCACGGTCTGGCCGTTCACTGTCGCGGTCAGGATTATTGCCGATAGCAATAACAGATAACGATAACGGTTCATACTATATACTTTGTTTCAGTTCTGTACTTTTTGGTTTAAATGAATGTCCGCAATGTGCCGGCTGTATGGCTGAAAACGGTTCTTGCTTCCTTTGCGGTTGAAGCCAGAATCATCGGCACTTGAAGCATAGAATCATCGCAGCACTTGAAATATATATTCATCGGCACTTGAAATATATATTCATTGGCTCTTGAAGTATATATTCATTGGCTCTTGAAGTATATATTCGTTGGCACTTGAAGTATATATTCATTGGCACTTGAAGTATATATTCGTTGGCACTTGAAGTATATATTCGTTGGCACTTGAAGTATATATTCGTTGGCACTTGAAGTATATCTGCATTATGAGCGCAATGTATTACGCTGCAAAGATAGGCAATCGGAGTCCAACGAGGCTGGACTGTGGAAGAAAATTTTTCTTCATAGAATCTCCGGACTGTGCATATCGCTTGCCCAGCCACTGCGGAAGGTATACCAGCAACGGCCTACATACGGCACTTTTCCCACTCATGATCTGGCCGCTCATCATTACGGTCAGGATTATTACTGATAACAGATAACGGTTCATACTATATACTTTGTTTCTGTTCTTTGCGCCTTTTCTGACGTATTGGGTATAACGCCTCAGGAAATACGAATATGAAATGGAAACAGGAGGAAGCGTCTGCACGACACTCCCTCCATGAACACTTTCAGACCTCCCTTAGGGTTTTACTTCGTACCATCTTCGGTCGGTCGTTGTACAATCGTACAGGCGCAACCGGCAACTTCGTTTATGACCGTCGTATCTCCGCATCCCTTTTTGGAGGTATTAATCAAACTTCCTCCTTGCACGGCATCCATCTCTGCCTGATTCAAGGTTTCTTCCTCTTTAGCCTCATTCAAGGCACGATTCAGTTTTTCTTCTAAATTACTCATACGTTTCTTTTTTAAATTAAACATTTGTTTTTTTAATCACGTTGCAAAGGTAGGCGATCGGAGTCCAACGGGACTGGACTGTAGAAAAAATCTTCTTCACAAAATCTCCGGACTGTGCACATCGCTTGCCCTGACACTCCAGAAAGAATGCCTGCAACGGCCTACATGCGGCTCTTCTGCGAACTGCCTGCGCCCGTGCCTTTATACTTGCTGCGTGCGACGTTGAAGTTATAGCGCAGGGTGAGCGAAATGTTACGGCGGCTTTCGCTGATGCTGGTCATGGTGCGGATGCCGCTGAATACGGTGACGTCCAAATCATCGGTTTCAAACAAGTCGGTCACCTTCAACCAGGCACTGAGCCGGCCTTTGAAGAACTCCTTGTAGAGGCTCATGGACACTCCCAGCGCGTTGTTGTTCTGCAGGCAGTTCTGCGCGTGTCCGCTGAGTACGTATGAAGCATCTGCACTCAGCAGAAAGCCGCCGGGCAACCGGAAACTGTTCTGCCACACAAAGTAGGGCACCGGCTTGTCGAGTTCTACCTCGCCATCGTAACCCGGCATACTGAACCACTGCTTCAGCACCCCAGTCGTGAACTGTGGCTGCCACAGGCCGATGGTGGGCGACAGGGTGACCGAAGCCGATATGTTGTCATAAGCCTTGGCGTTCACCAGGTTCAGCAGCATGATGGCGGGATTTTCTTCCGACCAGGTTTCGCCCACCTGCAGGATGTCGTCCTTGGTATGGGTGTAGTCCAGATTGAAATTAATCCACCGGTAAGCGGCTGCCAGCTGCACGTCGTGCATAACGACCGGCTTCAGAAAGGGATTGCCCGTCTGGTAAGTGTAACGGTTGCTGTAATAGACATTGGCACGCAGCTGGTTGTAGGAGGGTCGTCTGATGCCGCTGCTGTAGCTCAGTTGCAACTGTGTCTTGCCCACAGGCAGGTTGAACGACAGGGAGGGGAAGAGGTTGTCGAACGTGCGGCTCTGCCCGTCAATGCGCTCACCTTCCTCATAATACTTGAAGTCCACGTGCTCGTAGCGCAGTCCCACCAGCATGTTCAGTTTGCCGAACGAGCGGGCATAGTCCACAAAGGCAGACACAGAATACTCCTTGATGCGGCTGTCGTCGTTGTCAAGATCGAGAATGCCTTCTTCGTCCACGTACATGTACAGATTGGAGCGGTTGGTGTACGTGCATTCGCTGCCAAACGACAGGTTGCCCTCCCACAGCGGGTGCGACACCACGAGCTTGGCGGCGTACAGGTGTCCCACATTCTCGTTGTAGGTATTCACGTTGTTCTCTTCCACGTCGTTGATGAGTTCGTGGGTGCGGTTGGAGTCTTCAGACGTGTTCCACATCCCGTCGGCATTGAAGTCGATGTTCCAGTTGCCCGCCTGTCCGTTATAGTAGTAGTTCAGTGTATGAATCATGGAGGGCATCCTGTTCACCATGTAGTTGCTGCTGTGCTCGTAGAGTTCGCCGTCGGCATAGATGTCGGAGTTGAGTATCATTTCGGCAAACGATGAAAACCGTTTGTTGGCATTGTAGCGCACACCCATGGAATGCCTGTCGTTGAACTGGTAGTTCATCGACAGGCTGCCCTGCACGTTGCTGTAGCGGGCGCGTTCATAACTACGGTCCATATCCTGATGCCACAACTGCTCTGCGTGTGTATCTACCTCCGTCCGCGATTTGTTTCCGCCGTGCACCCTTGAGCCAAACAGCATACCGCTGAGGTCGAAGCCGCCTTTGCGGTAGTTGAAGTTGAACTGATCCATGAGCGTCCATCCATAGACACGCTGATTCTGGGCTACGGCACGGTTGTTGAAGCCGAAGCCTTCGCCCACCGGCTTCCGGGTGTAGATGCGGATGACGGCCTTCACCGAAGCATCGTACCTGGCACCGGGATTACGCACCACCTCCACACGTTTCACCTGGTCGGACTCCAGTTGATCCAGTTCCGAGTCACTGCGCACCTTCCGTCCGTTGATGTATATCTCGGCTGCACCGCGTCCGAACACGTTTGCCCCGCCGTCTGCTGCCGACACACCGGGAATCCTGTTCAACAGATCCTCGCCCGTGCCCGCTTTCTCCAACACGCTGCCCTGCACGTGGGTAATCATGGCATCTCCTTTCAACTGCGTCCTGGGCAGGTCGGCCTTCACCGTCACTTCGCCCAGCATCTGTGCATCGGGCTGCATCTGCAGGGTGCCGAGGTCGCCCGTGCTGCACCTGTCATATACCGTGGCATAACCGATGCTCGTGATGCGCAGCAGGCGTTCTTCCTGCGTGGGGTTCTCCAGGCTGAACGTACCGTCCTCGCCGCTCACCACGCCCGACACAAAGGTCGAATCGGACAACGCCAGCAGAACAACGTTGGCGTAGGGCAGGGGCTGGTTGGTTTCATCCACTAATTTTCCACTCACGGTCTGGCCGTTCACTGTCGCGGTCAGGATTATTGCCGATAGCAATAACAGATAACGAAAACGGTTCATACTATATACTTTGTTTCAGTTCTTTGCGCCTTTTCTGACGTATCTGGTAATAACGTTTCAAGAACGTTTTCACATCAGTATCAAGATTGGCTTTTATGCACTTTGGTTTTTGGTTTCCGTTGACGCAGTTCCAACGCTGGTTAAAACATAAGCCGCCACAGATAGCCAGTTTTCTGCATTTAAGGCACATCTCGTTCTCAAACGTTGGAGTATGTATTACTCTTTCTACAGATTTCCGATTTGTCCAGACGATGTCCCCATCTTCATTTAAGTACCCCAACCTGTTTTGCCGGGAATATTCCTTTGCCGTGCAGCGGAATATATTTCCGTCATAATTGATATTGGCATAATTAATCATGTCTGCATAGCATTGTCTCCCTTGGAAAAGGCCATAAGCCGTATTGTTAACCAATGGGTATCCTAATTCTTTTGCATATTCCAGGTGTTCCAGTAAAGCCTTTGATGATTTCTCTACTCCCACAGTCTGCCAAACCCGCTGGAAATTCATCCTTATCTGTGCGCGGACTCCGACCGGAATAGAAGCCAACACCTCTTTCAACCCTGCTTCCAACACCTCTTGGGTATAATTGATTCTCAATACCACTTCATTCTCCAAATCGCACCGGCAAAAATAGATAATATTTTCCAGAATCCTGTCAAACGAAGGCTTTCCCTGTTCATTTCGAGTCCGGTTATGCAGTTCTCTATTCCCATCCAATGTGATTTGCACCAATTTCAAACCTGTTTCCTTGCACAATTCACTTACTTCCGGAGTCAGGTAATATCCGTTGCTTGTCATTGTCTGCCAAAACCTTTTCCCTTCTTTTTGGGCTTTGCATTGTGCATGTTTTGCCAACGGATAGATTACCTCCTTGAAATACAACAAAGGTTCGCCGCCAAACCACGATAATTCAAAAGAAGATATATCCGGCCGGGCTATGGTTTTGTCAATAAACAGTCTGACACGTTCCATAACGGAACTGTCCATGTGTCCCTTTACATGGTTTTCGTAGCAATACCAGCATCTGAAATTACATTCTTGGGTCGGGTTTACGATAAGCTGGTAATGATCACTTCTGATGGCGTTCCGGAATCTTTTCCGCAAGCAATCTATTTCATCCCGGTCATCCTCTATCAGGAAATGCAAATCATACAATGATTGATACAGATTCGTATCATAAGCTTTACCATTGGGATTTTCCAGAATCTCTTTCAGTAACGGATAGATTTCCTCCGATATGGCAAATACATTGCCACTGACACCGTTCATGCAGATAACTTTATCTCCATCTTTAGCGAAGTAGTTATATCGACTTTCTTTCATCGTGTGAATCAACAGTTAATAAATAAAATGAAAAGGAAACAGGAGGGTGCGTCCGCGCGATACACCCTCCACAGGTTTCTAACCTCAATCAGGGTCTACTTAGTTTACAGTATCCCCTTCGCCGGGTTGTTCAATCGTGCAGCCACAGCCGGCCACATTGTTTACAACCGTTGAGTCTCCGCACCTTGATTTGGAGAAGTTAATCCAACTGCCTCCTTGCACGGCATCCATTTCTGCCTGATTCAAGGTTTCTTCCTCTTTGGCCTCATTCAAGGCACGATTCAGTTTTTCTTCTAAATTACTCATACGTTTCTTTTTTAAAATTAAACATTTGTTTTAGAATCACGTTACAAAGGTAGGTTTGTAGAGTCCAACGGGGCTGGACTGTATCTTCTGATAGAAAAAAAACATCCATATTTCACATCTTTTAAAAGACTATTTGACTGCTTTCTGACAAGATTCGTCCTTTTTCATGGATATATGTTGCCTGTCTTGAATTTAACCTTTATTTTTGCAACCAAAAACTATAATATCCATTGCATATACAAACATGAACCACAGAAAACTTTCCGGAAGATTCTTCTATTATATAATAGGTGTCCTCGTATGCTTTGCACATTTCTCGTGCAGCAACTCCACACAAGATGCTGCCACTCCCCTGTTGCCCGAACTGCAACAGGCGGAAAGCATCATGAATGAATCTCCGGACAGTGCATACCACCTGCTTCAGACGGTGCCTTCCCCATCAGAAGAACTCCAATATGCCACATGGGCTTTGCTAACCGCACAGGCACGCTACAAACTCTATATGCAGCAGTCGGACTCGCTGATAAACATCGCTTACAATTATTTCATGGAACATGGAGATGCGCAACGTAAGACGACGGTGTTGTATTACAAAGGAGCAATCTGCAAAGAGCATCAGCAGATAGAAGAAGCGCATACCTATTACCTTCAAGCGGCGGAGGAAGTGAAAAAAACGAATAACTACCAGTTAGGCTATTTCATTTATCAGGATTTAACCGACACGTATGCATACCAACAATTAAAAGAATATGCATTGAAAGCGGCAGAACAAGCGTATATGTATGCAAAACAAAGTAATAATCCCCGATATATGGCTACTGCATTGTTCATGCTGGCCAGAGTCCATAGCCTGTCAGGTAACTTTACTGCTGCCACAAGTTTATATAAAGGAAGCATAGCAATAGATACTGAAATCAACCGGTTTAATAAGGCAAATGAAACAACTACCGAACTTATCGGTATTTATTTCCTGTTAGAAAACCTTGATTCCGTCAAATACTATACAAGGCAATTCTTGAACAGGCAACAGAAATACGGCCTGGACATCAACAGTGCGCAATATTCGGTAATAGGGGAAGCCTATAGATTAATGGGTAAACCAGACTCTGCGTATTTCTATCTCAAGGAAGGGATAGATGCTTTTGGTACAAGTATATACATTCAAAGAGGGCTTTACAGACGATTATTAGACCTATCCGTTGAGAACAACGATTACAAGAGTGCCACGATGTATGCGAATAAGCTTATCGATTTTCAGGATTCTACCTTTGTCGCAGATAAGACAAAAGAACTTGCCGAAATCCAGGAGAAATATGACCAGCAGAAACTTATCAACGAGAAGAACGAATTGAAAATAAAGAAAGATGCTGTCATACGGAATACTTTGATAGGACTTTCCGCTGCTCTGCTGCTGATTGTTGTTCTCACCTGCAAGCTGCTCCGCAAGGAACGCCGCATTCAGGAAGCGGAAGAAGAAATCCGCTCCAAATCCATCCGCATTCAGGAGAACGAACAGACCATCAGCCGCAACCGCAAGCGGATGCAGGAACTGGAAGAACAGATGGAAGCCGAAAAAGGTATGCAGGAAGAACTGGAGGAGCAACGGAAGGCATTGGCGGAAATCGGTCTGCACAACGAACAGCTGGAGGAGGAAAACCGCAGCCTGCAACGGGACATTGACGGCATGTCTGCCACGCTGAAAGAAAAGTCCGTGGAACTGGAGCAACTGGATGCCCTTTCCAAGGAGAACCTGCGCCTGCGCGACCGCGAATGGTTCCTCTCCAGCCTGCTGCTCGAAAACGACGAAACGCTTTGCCGCCTGAAGAAGTCGCCTCACTATGTGCAGGAAGAAGAGTGGAACGCCATCAAGCGGAGCATTGACACACTGTTCGACCACTTTATCAGGCGGCTGACCACCGCCATTCCCTCGCTGACGGAAAACGAACTGCAACTCTGCTGCCTCATCAAGCTGCATTTCCCCAATCCGGCCATCGCCACCATGCTGGCCATCGAACCTGCCTCCGTTTCCAAACGGAAGTTCCGGCTGAAGGAACGCATCATTCAGAAAACAGGAAACTGGAGCGGGGGAACAACGCTGGAACTCTGGCTCTGGAACTTCTGAGGCATCCGGTGTCCATATCGCACACCATCGGAAAAAGGTAATACGCTGCATACTTGCGTATTACCTTTTTTCATTTGTCCATGTCCGGTCTATGCCCGGTCTATGAAAAACAGGTGAAAAGTCCATAGCTTTGCATCAACAAAATCATTTAAATAACTAAATATTTAAGAAAATGAGAATAAAAGAAAAGCAATGGAAATACTGGGTCACAATTGTCGTTGTATGTTTATTACCTTTGATATGTAATTCAAAGACTAATGAAAATGGAGAAATTGTTATAAGTAATAATTGGAATTTAAATCATGCAGAACGCCTACTATTCTCCCCATTCACCGCTTACTACGATGAATACACCCTAACCATCTACAACGAGGAACCTGCATACGACCTGGTCATTACCATTACCAATGTACAGTCGGGCAATGTGGTGTACACACAGGAAGTCCCCCAAGAGAGCAGTGATTTTATCACCATTCCCCTTACCGGATTGGGCAAAGGTGAATATTGCCTTGTCATCAGCCATCCGGAAGCAGGCTATATCTATGGAACCTTTAATTTGTAACCAATATGATACGGGTAGATTTAAAGAAAGTGCTGCACATGAATTTCCTGATCCAGCACCGGTGTACCGGCAATGCCGTAGAGTTTGCAAATAAACTGGACTTGTCGCGCTCCACGCTGTTCAATTACCTGGACTATATGCGCAACGACCTGGGCGTTGACATCCTCTATGACAAGTACGGGAGGACGTACCACTACGACGGGAACGGACTCTACGAAGCCCTGGGGATAGCGGAGAACAACTGAGGATGTGCAGCTTCCTGTTTGACATCGAACCGGTTTTCGGCCAGATACGGGTGACGGTGCGCCTGGCCGGGCAGTTGCACGACAACGGCTGTACGGTGTGCTATACCGACACTTCGGACAGCGTGTTCACCGACCGGCTGCTCAGGCAAGGCATCGGACGGATGATTTACCCTTCGGACCTGCGATGGTTCAAACCCGACCTCACCCTGCTCGGCTTTTCGCTGAACGCGCGTGCAAGGGTTTATGCCGGGCATGGGATACCGGTCGTGTATGTGACCGCGTGTGACGGTGCGCCCCGGCAAGAGCCATCCGACGGAATCCCCCTGTTGCGGCTGCCGCCATCGCCCTGCCGGCCACTGTCGCGCAACGTGCGGGAAACAGAGTTCCTCGACAAGATAAGGGAAATCAAGGAGAAACAACAGCGTGCCGTCATCATCGGCATCCCGGAACATCACAACAGACATGCCACCGATGCCGGACAGATCTACCGGATTATCCGGCATTGCGCGTCGGAACACGACAACTACCAGTTCATCCTGCTGACCGACAGTGAAGAAATAGGGGAAGAGCTGCTGGCACTGCCGGAAAACGTCTGCCTGTATCGTCCGGGCAACCTGCACGAACTGCTGAAAGTCTGCGACCTTGCATTGGTTTCCGAAGCAGGAAGCGTTGCCACCGACTGCACCTTTGCCCATCTGCCCGTATGGGAATTGTCCGGCAGGGCACAAAAAAGACTTACCCCCCGGAAACTGGACAGGGAAATACAATCCAGACTGGCCAACCGGACACACCTGGCAGAGCAACAGAAGCAATTGAGCCTCTTCTACGAACAGGAGAACCGGAAAATAGACCGGATAGCCCGGGAACTGACAGAAAACCTCAAACAAATGAACAGGACATGAAACGATTCCCATTCTACAAGCAACTGGATGCCATGGACTGCGGACCCACCTGCCTGCGCATGATAGCCAGCCATTACGGCAAGCACTTCCCGGTGCAACAACTGCGGGAACACTCCTACATACAGCGGACGGGAGTAAACCTGTTGGGTATCAGCGAAGCGGCGGAAAGTATCGGAATGCGTGCCACCGGTGTCAGAACCACTTTGGACAAACTGAAACAGCAGTCCAGACTGCCCTGCATCCTGCACTGGAAGCAAGAGCACTTCGTGGTGCTCTACAGGGTGGAACAGCACAGGGGAAAGACCTGGTTCTACATTGCCGATCCCGCCTACGGGCTGTTGAAATATGAAGAAGAAGAACTGAAACGGTGTTGGATAAGCACGCGGCAGGGAAACAGGGAGAAAGGCATCGCCTTGCTACTGGAAGTGACTCCCCAGTTCTATGAAACAGAACCCATCAGGTACGAAAAAATATCGCTATGGTATCTGTTCCGGTATGTACGCCCTTACCGCAAAGCCATGATGCAGTTGGGATTGGGGTTGTTGGCCGGGAGTGTGTTGCAGCTGCTCTTCCCTTTCCTGGCGCAAGCCATCGTAGACCAAGGTATCGGGCACCGCAACCTGAACTTCATCCAACTCGTACTGGTCGCGCAACTGGTGCTGGTGTTCAGCCGCACCCTGATTGAAGTGATAAGACGATGCATCCTGCTGCACGTCAGCACCCGTGTGAACGTGGCACTCATTTCTGACTTCCTGTCCAAACTCATGCGCCTGCCCATGCGCTTTTTCGACAGCAAGCAGGCGGGTGACCTGATACGCCGCATCGAAGACCACGACCGTATAGAAAGTTTTCTCACACAGTCGGTACTGCAGATGCTGTTTGCCACGCTCACAATACTCATCTTCGGCAGCGTGCTGGCCATTTACAACTGGAAGATTTTTCTGGTGTTTCTTGCCTTCAGCCTGCTCTACGTGGGATGGGTCATGCTGTTCATGCGGAAGCGGGCTGACCTGGACAAGAAGAATTTCGAGCAGATGGCCGTCAACCAGAACAACCTGATGCAGATGATTTACGGTATGCAGGACATCAAGCTGCTGGGATGCGAGCAACAGAAACGGTGGGAATGGGAAAACATACAGGCTTCTCTGTTCCACATCAGCATCAGTTCGCTGAATCTGGGACAGTGGCAGCAGGTGGGTGCCGTACTGATCAACGAGGTGAAGAACATCCTGATAACCGTCATGTCGGCCATGGCCGTGCTGGACGGAAGCATTACACTGGGGGTCATGCTCTCCATACAGTACATCATCGGGCAGATGCAAGGACCGGTCAGCCAGTTTGTCTCGTTCGTGCAGGCCACCCAGGATGCCCGTCTGAGCCTGGAACGTCTGGGCGAAATACACGGCAAACCCGACGAAGAAACCAACGGAAACATGACGGATACCTGCCTGTCCGGCAAGGACAGCATCCGCCTGCGCAACCTGTCGTTCACCTATGGTTCGGAGAAGTCGCGCCGCATCATCAGGAACCTGACACTGGACATACCGGCAGGCAAGACAACTGCCATCGTCGGCCTGAGCGGAAGCGGCAAGACCACCCTCATCAAGCTGATGCTGGGCTTTTACCCGCCCACATCCGGTGACATAGACATCGGGGAAAGACCGCTGCAGCAGATCAGTTTCAAGGAATGGCGCAAACACTGCGGAGTGGTCATGCAGGAAGGATTTATCTTTGGAGACACCATTGCCAACAACATAGCCCCCAACGGAGAAACGATAGACCGGGAGCGCATGGCGTATGCTGTGGAGATGGCCAACATACGTGACTTCATCGAGGCTCTCCCGCTGAAATACAACACCAAAATAGGGAATACCGGACAAGGCCTGAGCCAGGGACAGAAACAACGCATCCTGATAGCCCGTGCCATCTACAGGAATCCGGACTACCTGTTTTTCGATGAGGCAACCAATGCACTGGACACAGATAACGAAAAGATTATCCAACAGAATCTGGAACGCTTCTTCAAGGACAGAACCGTAGTGATTGTGGCACACAGACTAAGCACCGTGCGCAATGCCGACCAGATTGTTGTACTGAAGGAAGGAGAGATAACGGAAAGAGGAACGCACCATGAACTGATTGCCCGGCAGGGCGATTACTACCAACTGGTGAAAAACCAACTGGAACTGAACGCTTGAGGAAGAACACATGGAAGAAATCTACAAACCGGAACATACAGACAGCATCGAAACCTACTGCGCGGACAATCAACAGGACATATTAGGTGATTTGCCGGGGTGGCTGATTTACACAGGAAGTTACATCGTCTACGGACTGATTGCATTGCTCATCATCGGCTGTGCCCTATTCCGGTATCCCGATGTGGTGGAACAGACCATTCAGATAGACGAACCGGGCAGCGTAGAATGGGTGATTGCATCGCATCCGGGCGTGATAGACCGTTTTTTCACAGAAGACGGTGCCGATGTGAAAGCCGGAGACACATTGGGGATGTTCAGAAACACGGCCTCGCTGGCAGACGTGAAGACTTTCTGCCAAGTGCTGACCAACGTGAAGCATTACTGCCGCACCCGCAATGCAGACTACTTGCGCTCTTATCCGTTTAACCTCATCATGGGAGAAATGACTCCGGCTTACGAGCAGTTCACACAGGCCGCAGGAAACTGCCTGATGTATCACGATTCCGACTTGTTTCTCCGGAGGAAGGAGTTTCTGGACGAGGAACTGCGGCTGTTGGAAGAGAACGGAAAAGCAGACGAAATGAACAGGCTGAGGGTGAGACGCGAATTGTTCGAACTGGAAACCGCACATAAAACGGAACAGGAGAAAAACGCCCAAATGCTGGAACTGGCCTATGAAAACATGGTCAACCAACTGAAAAGCTGGGAAAACAGATACCTGATAAAATGCAAGGGCAGCGGAACGGTAGCAGGGGGAAAAAGGTGGAACATGGCAGAACGGATAGCGGAAGGGGACACTTTGTGCGCCGTCGTGTCGGAACAACGGGGCACGCCGACCGGACACATACGGCTGAACGAAACGCAGGTGTCGGAAATATCGGCAGGAGATAAAGTCAACATTGCCCTGAACAAATATCCTCCGCACACTTACGGCAGACTGACCGGCGAGGTGGCATCCGTCTCGTTTATTCCACACAACAACCTGTATGAGGTAGAAGTCACTTTTCCCGACGGACTGGTGACATCCAACGGACAGAAGATTGACTACGGCATCGGATTATCCGGGCAGGCAGAAATCGTAACGTCAGACAAAACAGTCATCAGCCGGATATTTGAACCAATCAGACAAATCATTAACCCTTAAAAACGGAAAGCAAAACAACTTAAGCCATGCGTGAAGAAGAACTGGAAAAAATAAGGAAATCGTTCGTCCGGGCGAAAGG
>CAYPUJ010000034.1:0-20993 GCA_964413805.1 uncultured Bacteroides sp.
CAAAGCCCAATTCATGTATGGGACAACCGGGCTGCTCCATGCCCCGACAGCCGACATGCAGCGTGACAAGACTTTCATGCTCGGAGCTTCTTTCATCAACCACAATGTAGCCCCCGGCGCATGGAACTTCCGCTCAAATCCATACCACACATTCAACTATTACCTCAACGTCACCATTTTTCCATGGCTGGAGGTGGGATATAACCTGGTGTTGAACCAGGGCACTCCCGGCAATTACTGGCCGGAGCAGACCTGGGGCAAGTTTGTCAACCAGGACCGTTCCTTCCACGGGCGGTTGCGGTTGTGGAAAGAAGGCTGGTGGAAGGAGTGGACACCGCAGATCGTGTTCGGGGCGAACGACCCTGCCACACACGACTCATACGGAGGTGGCGGCATAACCACCGGTTCTGACGAAAGTGGCACGAACAACTACCTGACCCGTTGGTATCTGGCAGCCACCAGGCATTTCCTGTTCCAAGGGGTTGGCGAGATGGGCGCACATGTCGCATTCATCTGGGGGCGTGCCAAGGGCGAACCCGAATACAAGCGTCCTTCTGCCGGGGTAAACTTCCGGTTTGCCCTGGAAGAAAAGGGTTCCTTCTGGCGGAAGGCGGTGAACGGCCTGAACCTGATGGCGGAAATGTGTCCCAAGCCCACGAGCCGGACAACGGTGAAGCAGGCGGTAAACATAGGGATGGGCTACAGGATATGGAAAGACCATATCAACCTTGTAGCGGAGTTGAACGAGTGCAGGCATTTTGCGGGAGGGGTGTATTTCAAGGTGCATCTGAAATGAAATGCAACAGAAAGCCCGCCATTGACCTTACGGTTAGTGGCGGGCTTTTTCTGTTGTCAGCTATGATGCATTATCGAATCAGGTCGATGCTCCGCTTGATGAAGTTGTTCAGCATTTTTCCTTTCAGCATACCGTTCTGCAGCAAAGCCAAGTCAATCAGTTGATGTACCACCTTGTTCTTGGCGGCATAATCCGTGTAGATGGCTTCTTTCTGCTGCTTCAGTTCCGTCTGCTTCTTTTCCAGTTCTGACAGTTCGTCTTTCTCAGCCACCGGGATTTCCTCTTCTTTCTTGCCCTCGTGTTTCTTTTGCAGGTCGGCACGTGCATGTTCCGTGTCGTCTATCTGCTGCTGCAATGCAGCCACACCGGCAGCACAGGCAGTCTCTTCGTCCTGGAGAACCTCCTTTATCAAGGCATGATCCACATTCAGAATCAGATTGAACATATCGGGCATTTCCGTGTAGAAGCTCATTCCGGCCTGTATGTTGGCCATCTCCTTCATACGGCGGAAGTATTCACTTTGCGTGATTACGACCGGGAATTCCGTTTCACCCAACGCCTGTGCCATCACATTAAAGTCGGCTTTTTCCAGTTTGGGCAACTGGCTCTTGAAGATACTCGACAAGGCTTCCTGCTTACTTGCGTCCAAAGCTCCGTCTTTCTTCTCCTCCTTAACAACCAGGTTGTCTACCACGTCGCCATCGACCCTGGTGAAACGTGCCTTTTCGAACTTCTGCTCCAACATACTTACCACGGCAATGTCCAGTTGCCCGTCCATCAGCAGCACATTGTAGCCCTTGTTTCTGGCATTCTCGATGTAGCTGTACTGTTCCTCCTTGTTGTTGGCATAGAGGTATATCAGGTTGCCGTCTTTGTCAGTCTGCCCTTCCTTGATGAGTGTCTTGTATTCTTCAAAAGTGTAATACTTCCCTTCCGTATCGGTCAAAAGGGCAAAATCCTTGGCACGGTCGTAGAAGTCCTCTTGTGTCAACATACCGTAATCAATGAAAATCTTCAGGTCGTTCCACTTCTCCTCAAACTGCTTGCGGTCGGTTTTGAAAATGGATTGCAGGCGATCCGACACCTTTTTAGTAATATAGGTCGAAATCTTCTTCACATTCGAATCACTCTGCAGATAGGACCGGGACACGTTCAACGGTATATCCGGTGAATCCAGCACACCGTGCAGCAAAGTCAGGAAGTCCGGCACGATTCCTTCCACCGAATCTGTCACGTAAACCTGGTTGCAGTATAGCTGTATCTTATTCCGGTTCAGTTCGATATTGCTTTTCACCTTGGGGAAATAGAGCACACCTGTCAAGTGGAAAGGATAGTCCACATTCAGATGAATCCAAAACAACGGTTCGTCGGACATGGGATAGAGTTGACGGTAAAACGTCTTATAATCCTCGTCTTTCAACTCACTCGGCTTGCGTGTCCACAGCGGTTGCACGTCGTTGATAATGTTGTCTTCGGCAGTTTCCACTTCCTTGCCGTCTTTCCACTCCTTTTTCTTGCCGAAAGCGATAGGTACGGGCAGGAAACGGCAATACTTCTTCAGCAGGGCATCAAGTCTGTTTTTCTCCAGAAACTCCTTGCAATCCTCGTCCACATAAAGCACGATGTCTGTGCCCCTGTCCTCTTTGGCGGTCTCTTCAATCGTAAACTCAGGACTTCCGTCACACGTCCACTTCACTGCCGTTGCCCCTTCCTTGTAAGACCTGGTGATGATCTCTACCTTCTGGGCTACCATAAAGGCCGAATAGAAGCCCAGACCAAAATGCCCGATGATGGCATTGGTCTCGTTCTGGTATTTCTCCAGGAAATCGTTGGCACCGGAGAAGGCAATCTGATTGATGTACTTGTCTATTTCTTCTGCGGTCAGTCCCAATCCACGGTCTGATATGGTAATCGTGTCCTGGCCTACCGAAACATGGATGGTCAAGTCACCCAACTCTCCGTTAAACTCGCCCATCGAAGACAGGACTTTCAACTTCTGGGTAGCATCTACCGCATTGGAGACCAATTCGCGGAGAAAAATCTCATGGTCACTGTACAAGAACTTCTTGATGACGGGGAATATGTTTTCAGTCGTAACCCCGATATTTCCTTTTTGCATATTAATAATGGTTTAGATATTCGTTATCTGCTTTCCGACTCCACAAAAAAAATGCCAGCCCATCAGGACTGACATTCTGTCATTACCGACACCAATGTGTCATACCTTTCTCAACACAAGACCGCTTTTCGTCTCATCCAGCGAAACCAACACTCCGTCTCCGGGCTGCAGCTGCGACGAAACTATCAATTCCGACAGACCGTCCTCCACATACGTCTGGATGGCCCGCCTCAACGGACGTGCCCCGAACTGCACGTCATAGCCCTTGGATGCTACAAACTTCTTGGCATCGTCCTCGATGGTGAGGTGATAGCCCAAAGCCTCCATCCTGCCATACAGTCCTTTCAGTTCTATGTCGATTATCCGGACAATGTCTTCCAAAGAAAGCTGGTCGAAAGTGATGATTTCATCAATACGGTTCAGAAACTCCGGAGCAAAAGACTTGTTCAATGCCTTCTGAATCACTCCCCTTGAATATTCCTTGTCGTCGGCGCGCTGTTGGGCGGCAAAGCCGATTCCCCGTCCAAAATCCTTCAACTGCCGCGTACCGACGTTGGAAGTCATGATGATGACCGTATTCTTGAAGTCCACCGTCCTGCCATAGCTGTCTGTCAACCGTCCTTCGTCCATCACCTGAAGCAACAAGTTGAACACATCCGGATGTGCCTTCTCTATCTCATCGAGCAGAATGATGGAATAAGGCTTGCGGCGAACTTTTTCTGTCAGCTGTCCGCCTTCCTCGTAACCTACATATCCGGGGGGTGCTCCTACCAGGCGGGATACCGTGAACTTCTCCATATACTCGCTCATGTCAACGCGGATCAATGCATCCGCAGAACCGAACATGTACAAAGCCAGTTGTTTGGCCAGATGTGTCTTGCCTACTCCCGTGGGACCCAGAAACATAAAAGTGCCGATTGGCCGGTTGGGATCTTTCAGTCCGATGCGGCTGCGCATGATGGCTTTGACAAGCTTTTCGATGGCTGCATCCTGCGCTATGACTTTCGACTGCAACTCTTCTTTCATGTTGATCAGCTTCAGTCCTTCCGCTTGTGCCATGCGCTGCACAGGCACTCCGGACATCATGGAAACCACATTGGCTATCTCCTCCTCGTCCACCGTCTGACGGTCATTTTTCAAACGGGCTTCCCATTCGCTCTTCATCTCGTCCAACCGTTGCGACATTTCCTTCTCACGGTCACGGTAACTGGCAGCCAACTCATAATTTTGCGAACGGACTGCTTCCGCCTTGGCCGTCCGTGTCACTTCTATCAGTTTCTCCTGTTCCTCGATTTCCTTCGGCACACTGATGTTGGTCAGGTGTACTCTGGAACCGGCCTCATCCAATGCGTCAATGGCTTTGTCCGGAAAGTTACGGTCGGTGAGATAGCGGTCTGCCAGTTTCACACATGCCTCCAGTGCCTTGTCGGTGTAGTTCACATTGTGATGATCCTCGTACTTTTCCTTGATGTTCTTCAGAATCAACAATGTCTCTTCGGCAGTTGTCGGTTCTACAATCACTTTCTGGAAACGGCGTTCCAAAGCCCCATCCTTTTCGATGTTCTTGCGGTATTCATCCTGGGTAGTAGCCCCAATGCACTGTATTTCGCCTCTCGCCAAAGCGGGTTTCAGCATATTGGCAGCATCCATCGAACCGGCAGCGGCACCTGCCCCTACAATGGTATGAATCTCGTCAATGAAAAGAATGATATTCGGATTCTTTTGCAGTTCATTCAAGATGGAACGGATTCGTTCTTCGAACTGCCCACGGTACTTGGTTCCGGCCACCACCGATGCCATGTCAAGCATGACAACCCGCTTGTCGAACAGAATGCGGGAAACCTTTTTCTGCACAATGCGCAAAGCCAATCCTTCCACAATGGCCGATTTTCCCACACCCGGCTCGCCTATCAGTATGGGGTTGTTCTTCTTGCGGCGGCTTAGAATCTGGGCCAGACGCTCAATTTCGCGTTCACGTCCCACCACCGGGTCCAGTTTTCCTTCTTCTGCCGCACGTGTCATGTCCATACTGAAGTTGTCCAACACAGGGGTATCGTTCGAAGGCTTCTTCTGGGTAGTCCGTGTAGAAGATTCTCCCCCAGTATGCCGACCCTGTTGTTGCGGACGTGACATATTCATATCCTCTTCTTCCTCATCGTCATCCTCCGTGTACATACTGGCGGAAGGAGGAGCGGACTGCAGACTGAGCTGCTCGAACACGGTCTGATAATCCACTTCATTCTCTTCCAGAACCGAGGCTGCCAGATTGTCGCCATCTTTCAATATGGCCAACAACATGTGCTCACTGTCTGCCACGTCGCTTTTCAGCAACCGGGCTTCCAACATGGATATTTTCAATATGCGGGCACTGGCCGGCGAAAGTGGTATATCGGCATCGGACGAAAAAGACTCTTCAGCACTTATTTTCAGGAAACTCTCGATACGGCGTTTCACCTGCTGCAAGTCAATGTCCAGTTTGTTCAATATCTCGATTGCTTTTCCGCCACCTTCACGCAACATACCGAGCAGAATGTGTTCCGGCCCCACACAGCCATTCCGTAAGCGGTTAGCCTCTTCCTTGCTATAAAGAATGATGTCAGACACTCTCTGTGAAAATTGATGGTTCATTGTTTATATCTCCCTTTTAATGGATTATCATCGTCGTGACAAAGACACACACATTAATTGATTCAGTGCATAAACTCTGTTCCCTTACACTACAAATAGTGTGCCAGTTTGATGCGAAAGAAGAGGATGCAAAAACATGTGCAGGCGGATGCTTTTTGTTACGGCTTCCTGGCACGTATCACCCGGATGCCGGTCCAGCTGTTACTGTCCTTCAGCAACTGCGCCAATGCCAACTTGGACACCACCACTTTCTTGCTCACAGTAGACGCATGCAAAAGGCTCAACGTTCCCTTCACATAGAAAGCGATGCCCATGTGGGCAATGTCCAAACCGGGAGTATTGGTCGTGATGGCAATGATGTCGCCGCTCTTGATCCAGGGCAGACCGCCCATAGGCAACTCTTCTTCGGGGACATAGTGGATTTCCTCCTTTGAAAGTTCCGCCTCAATCTGCTTCATCTTTTCCACGTTCTCTTTCGAATTGGCCAGTTGCTTGTATTGAGCCGGATGGGTTGTCATATAATTGACCGTAACTGTTTGCACATACGGACTCTTCGCCGCTGTCACATCTTCCAGGAAGCCGTTACGGATGCCGTTGTCAATCCAGTCCGTCATGTAATGCAGCCGCGATGTATAACCGTCTATTTTCCCGTCACGATAACGGATGCGTTGCACATTGTCGATGAAATCGCTTTCAAGAATTTCTCCGCTCTCGGTGGGGGAAAGCACCATAGCCAAGGCGTATTCTACAAAAGTGGTACAATCCACTTCGTCGCAGTTGACCACCAGTTCCTCTGTCTCATTCTGGTCCAGCGTGTTGGCCACGTAAGGCACATCCAACATGCCAATGCCATAGGCCAGCATCAAATCGTTTGCCTGTTGCGCCCAAACGGCTGTCGAAGAAAGCAGGACACCACATGCGCCTCCTATTACTTTTGCCAATAAATTCATTTTATTCTGATTTTCGTTTGTTATTGTTTTGCTATACTCTCCCCTCATTCAGCCACCTGTTCACGCAGCCATTTCTCCAGTTCGCCTGTCCATTGCTGTTTGTAAACAAAGCTGTCACGGAATCCCCATCCATGCCCGCCTATGGGATAGACGTGCAAGGAAACGGGCACCTTGTGTTGCAGCAAAGCCATGCCATAGTTCACACCATTGGCAGGAGGCACCGCACTGTCATCGCCCGACAGCATGATGAACGCCTGAGGGGTACGTCCGTTCACTTGCTGTTCCAAAGAATAGTGCCGCACCACTTCTTCCGTCGGGTTCTCTCCCAACAGGTTCTGCCGGGAGCCTCCGTGAGTGACACCTTCTTTCATGGAGATAACGGGATAGAAGAGCACCTGAAAGTCCGGCCGTGTCTCTTCGCTGCCATAAAGCGTAGCCAAAGAAGCCGCCAGATGCCCTCCGGCCGATGCACCCATGATGCCGACACATGCCGGATTCACCTGCCACTCCTCCGCATGGTCACGCACCATCCGGATGGCCTGTTCGGCATCAGACAAAGGCACTTCCTTGTGTCCGTTGGGCATACGGTACTTCAGTACGACATACGTAATGCCTTGCGCATTGAACCACGCCGCCATGTCGTGCCCTTCATGTGCCAGTGCCAGACGGGCATAACCTCCCCCCGGACACATGATGACTGCCATTCCGTTAGGACGCTCAGCCCGGTAAACCGTAATGGTAGGAATGACCACATTGGCCACACGCCCACCCTCTAAATCTTCCTGTTCGCCTGTCAATCCGTTGCTGTTCGGAGCCCCGTCGGGCCACAACGGCAAGACAAACGGTTTCTGAGCTACTGCCATGATTGTAACAAACAATAAAACCGGTAAAACAAAAAACTTCTTCATAAACCTTCCTCCTGCAATCTTAGCGTTCGTTTTTTCTTTGCCTGCTACGTATTTCAATTTTCCTTGTACTTCATCGCTGCCTTTAAGAAATAGAGTATCAGCAAGGCATACATAACCAGGGACAATACTTCAGACCACGAGTTGGCCAGCCACGTCTCGTCCACAAGGTTGATTCCCAGGAAACGCATGAGTGCACTCACCACACCCATCAGGGCACCACCGGCAATGAAGCCCGAGGCCAGCAGCGTACCTTTCTCTCCCCGCATCCGGTTGATTCCGGCATCCTTACTGCGGGTGGTCACATACCAGTTGAGCGCACCGCCCACTATCAACGGAATGTTCAGTTCCAAAGGAATAAACATACCCAATGCAAAAGCCAGTGCAGGCACCTTGCAGAAATTCAGCACAATGGCCAGCAACGCCCCTATCAGGTAGAGCAACCAGGGTGCACCCACACCGTTCATCAGCGGTTCGATAACGGCTGCCATGGCATTGGCCTGCGGAGCAGCCAATTGCCCGCTGGTAAATCCGTAGGTCTTGTTCAGGATAATCATGACTCCTCCCACCGTGGCAGCAGAAACCAACGTACCCAGAAACTTCCACGTTTCCTGCTTGGCAGGAGTGGTACCCAGCCAATAGCCAATCTTCAAGTCGGTAATGAAACCGCCCGCCATAGACAAGGCCGTACAAACGACCCCTCCCATCATCAGCGCAGCCACCATGCCCTCAGGCCCTTTCAGCCCCACGGCCACCATGACCACCGAAGCCAGAATCAACGTCATGAGCGTCATGCCGGAGACGGGATTGGTTCCCACGATGGCAATGGCATTGGCTGCCACCGTGGTAAACAGGAAAGCGATGCCTGCCACCAGAAGGATGGCCACTATCGTATGCAACAGATTTCCCTGCATGACACCAAAATAGAAAAACAACAGCACCATCACCAGCGTCAGCAGCGAACCGATGGCCACAATCTTCATGGAGATGTCCCGTTGCGTCCGCTTCATCGACTTCTCCACACCGGACTTTCCGCCCATTTCCCTGGCCGCCAGCCCGACGGCATTTCGGATGATGCCCCACGACTTGATGATGCCGATGATGCCGGCCATGGCGATACCGCCAATGCCGATGCTCTTGGCATAGTTGTTAAAAATCTCTTCCGGTGACATCGAACCTACAGTGGCCACGATTCCCGGATTCCACTGGTTCAACACGACATCGCCCCAGAACAGCGACATGCCGGGAATGATGACCCACCACACCGCCAGCGAACCGGCACAAATGATGGCGGCATACTTCAAGCCTACAATGTAGCCCAAACCCAAGACAGCCGCCCCGGTATTGACCTTGAACACCAGCTTGGCTTTCTCGGCCAGCATTTCGCCCGCACTGCACACCCGTGTCGTGAAATTCTCGTTCCACCAACCGAAGGTAGCGACAATGAAGTCATAGAGTCCTCCCACCAGTCCGGCCGTCAACAGCGGTTTGGCCTGGCTGCCGCCCTTTTCACCGGATATGAGCACTTGCGTCGTGGCGGTGGCTTCCGGGAAAGGATATTTTCCGTGCATGTCGTTTACAAAATATTTGCGGAAAGGTATCAGGAACAGGATGCCCAGCATACCTCCCAACAGGGAACTGATGAACACCTGCGGAAAGGTGACGGCGATTTCTTCCGGATAGGATTCCTGAAGGATGTACAAGGCGGGCAGCGTAAAGATGGCTCCCGCCACAATCACCCCGGAACTGGCACCGATAGACTGGATGATGACATTCTCGCCCAAAGCACTTTTGCGCTTTGCCGCACCGGAAAGCCCCACGGCTATGATGGCTATGGGAATGGCTGCTTCAAACACTTGTCCCACTTTCAGTCCCAAATAGGCTGCGGCGGCCGAAAAGAGCACAGCCATGCCGATGCCCCACAACACCGACCATAAATTCACCTCCGGGTATTTTTTGTCTGCACTCATCAAAGGATTGTACACCTCGCCCGGTTTCAGTTCGCGGAATGCATTCTCAGGCAGACCGATTTGCTTTTCTTCTTTTTTCATCAATGATTTAGACTAATATTTACGATGGATTTGCTACTCGAACATACCACATATTCTTCTCTCATTTTTTCTTTTCTTTCTCTGTCATATTTCCTTCCACATACAGGCGCAACAGTTCCGTCTTGCCGTTGGTGCGTACCGTTACGGACTTCTTGAAGTGTCCCGGATACCGGCCTGTGCCGTTGTAAGTGACCTTTATCGTGCCCGTTTCCCCCGGCAGGACGGGTTCTTGCGTGTATTCGGGCACCGTGCAGCCACAAGAAGCCACGGCCTGATGGATGACCAAGGGGGCATCGCCCACATTGGTGAATGTGAATTCATGGGTAACGATCGGGCTGCTCTCGGAAAACGTGCCGAAATCGTATGACATTTCCTCAAACTTAATGTCAGCCTTGCTTTGTGCAACCGCACAGCCGATGCTCCCCACGAACATCAACATATACATAAGCAATTTTTTCATCTTTTCCTTTATTTATAATATACGACGGGGCAAAGGTAGTCCTTTTTTCGGATAAATCTGTACGGGGTATATGCGAAATTGTATTAAAACATCCGGGAGAGCGCGCCAATGGTTGCACATTTCCCGGAAAATGACGAATATTGCAACCGGAATGAGGCTTGTCCGCTCCACAGCGAGACATCATGCAAGGCAAAACCAAACAGAATGTGAATCAATGGATAATACCCAAACCATACATCTTGAACGACTCTCCATTGGCTATGCAGGGAAAAAGGGGAAAAACACGGTGGCAAGCAACATCCATGCCGACATCTGTAGCGGTGAACTCACGTGCCTGTTGGGCAGCAATGGAGTAGGAAAATCTACCCTGCTCCGCACCCTGTCGGCTTTCCAGCCCCCACTGGAAGGACACATCTTTCTCTTAGGCAGACCCGTCGAGACATACACCACAAAGCAACTGGCACGCACCATCAGTGTCGTGCTGACCGAACGGCCCGAGGTGCGCAACCTGAGCGTGAATGAGCTGGTGGGTTTGGGACGTACCCCCTATACCGGTTTCTGGGGGTTGCTGTCCGAAGCAGACAAAACCTCCGTAGAGCACGCCATCGACCTGGTGGGCATCCGTCAGCTGGCCGCGCGGATGGTGGATACCCTGAGCGACGGGGAACAGCAAAAGGTGTGGATAGCCAAGGCTTTGGCACAAGACACCCCCATCATTCTCCTGGACGAACCAACCGCCTTCCTCGACTATCCGGGCAAGGTAGAAATCATGCAGCTTTTGCATCGCCTGAGCCGCGAGACGCACAAAACCATCTTCCTCTCCACCCACGATGTGGAACTGGCCATGCAGATTGCCGACAAGCTCTGGCTGATGGCCGGACACGAAGGGGTAAAAACAGGCACACCGGAAGACCTGGTGCTGGACGGCAGCCTGTCCCGTTTCTTCGCACATAGGGAAGGAATCGTGTTTGACTCCGAAGCCGGCGAGTTCCGGATAGCCCATGCCTGCACGGCACAAATCCGGTTGACCGGATGCGGCACACTCTATGTCATGGCACGCAAGGCGCTGCTGCGCAACGGCATCCTGGCGGGACACGACATCGCATCGCCCGACTGCATTGCCGCCACCGACAACGCCTTTGTTCTGCACCGCCCTCACCAAAACCCGAAAGCATTGCACAGCATCGAGGAACTCCTGCACGTTCTCCGACAACCGACAGACGAAACAACGGCATCGCATACACCACCCGTAAGATAAGGCGGGAATCACGACAAAGAAATCAACGCTGAAAATCAATCATATACAAAGCGTTTGCCGGACACCTGTACCGAACGTGTCCGACACCTGTATCGAACAAATGGAATGCCTGTACCGAATACGTTCGGTACAGGTGTCCAACAAACGGGATACCTGTAACCGTTTCACCCTATTCAACACGGGTTTTCTTCGGGACATTTGTTCGTTAATGTTTCGTAACTGGGATGGCTGGTTACAAGAAGTTTACTAACTTTGTTTACACATTAAAAAAAGAGATTCCCCATGAGAAAGAAAATGCTATCATTGGCCGGATTATTGCTTGCCGCCACAGGTGTCTACGCCCAAACGGAAGTGACCGTGGGTGTCATGCGTGGTAAAGACTACGGAGTAACTTATATGCTACCCAAAACAACCATCGAGCTCACCATCCGCGCGACCCTCCATACCTACACGCCCGGAGAGTTGTGCAAATATGCCGGCCGCTACCTGCGCATGAACAACGTGTCCATAGACCCGCTGGCCTACTGGACGCTGGACGAGGTGGAAGCCACCGCAATAGGAACCCCCGACAAAACGAACACCTATTTTGTCAAACTGAAAGACAAGACATCGGCTCCCCTGATGGAACTGACCGAAGACGGTATCGTACGCTCCATCAACATGCCCTACCGGGGAGCGGCCACGCCTGTGCTCACCCAAGTCCCCGAAACACCCAGCACAAGCATAGACCCCAGCGTCTATCTCACGGAAGAAATACTGATGGCCAACTCGGTAGCCAAAATGGCTGAACTGGTTGCAAAGGAAATCTACAACATACGCGACAGCAAAAACGCCCTGCTGAGAGGCGAAGCGGAATTCATGCCCAAAGACGGGGCACAACTGCAAATCATGTTGGACAACCTGGAACTGCAAGAAAAAACACTGACTGAAATGTTCACGGGGAAGAACACGGAAGCGTCCCAAACGCTGACAATACGCATCGAACCGAAAGAGATGAAGAATGAAGTGGCGTTCCGCTTCTCCAAGACGCTGGGTGTGGTGGAAAGCGACAACCTGGCAGGTGAACCTGTGTACATCAGCCTGACCGATCTGAAGACTGTCAACATTCCGATGAAAGCGGAGAATGAGAATGAGAAAAAAATAGAAGGCATTGCCTATAACGTGCCCGGCAGAGCTCGCATCACACTCAGCTATAACCATCAGCCACTGTTCGACGGTGAATTGCCCGTCACCCAGTTTGGCACGACGGAATACCTTGCCCCTGTTCTGTTCAACAAGAACAGCACCACGCAGGTGCTGTTTGACACGCAGACCGGGGGACTCCTGAAGGTGGACAGGAGCGTGCAATAAAAGTTTCAATGAACATGTCTGAAAAGCACCTGTAGCTCAATCACAACGTGCCTGCAAGCGGATGAATCCGTCCTTTTGCAACCGGAGCAGGTAGGTGGCTACGCGCGATGCATAATTGGCATCTTCCCGAAAGTGTGTTGCCAGGAGGTCGATGACTTCCCCCACAGTGCGTGTGCCGTCTATCAGTTGCCACACGGCTGTGCCATGTTCTTCCAAAGTCACATGAAGCTCGTCAGACAGAACCTTGGGAAACAACCGCCGCATCCACCGCTGCTTAAAGCGGGGAAAAGCGAGCACTGCCAGCTCGCCTTTCCACTCTGTTCTTACCTGCGGATTCCGCACCGGGACGGTCTCCAGCAGGTTGACCTTCCCGACCGAAAGGCGCGGTTCTGTCAACCCGTCCTTCGGCTTTCCATGCGGCATACTTTTATTTCTTGATGTTGGGTTCTTCCAGTCCATAACCTTTACGCTTATCTTCCACCTTCAGCCACAAGCCCAAAAACAGTGCCAGTACCCCCAAAGAGGCAAACACCAGCATGGGTACGGTGTAATTATACTCCAGCGGATTGGTCACGCCGGGATTGGAAGACTGGAGCACTCCCCCGATGATCATGGGGAAAGAATACAAACCTATGTTCTGAATCCAGAAAATAACCGCATAGGCGGAACCCAACAGCTTGCCGTCAACCAGTTTGGGTACGGAAGGCCACAAAGCCGCCGGAACCAATGAGAACGAGATTCCCAACAGAATAATGGCCGCATAGGCAATCAGCACAGACTGTGTGGCAGGCAATGCCAGTGCGAAAGTCAAGTGGCACACTATCATCAGGATAGCTCCCAGCATCAGCATACTGGCTCCTTTTCCCTTTCTGTCCAGGAAACTACCCAGGAAAGGCGTAATGACGGCCGCCCCCAACGGGAACACAAAAAACACCCATCCGGCCTGTTCCGCCGTATAACCCAGGTTGCACTGGAGCATATTGATTGCGTATTTCTGGAAGGGGAATATGGCCGAATAATAGAGCACGCACAACAAAGAAACGAGCCAAAACACCTTGGAAGAGAAAATCATGCCCAAATCGCTCACTTTGAAAGGGTCGTCTTTCTCCTCGTCGTTCTCACCCAACTGCTGCTCCAGCTTTTTGTCCATGAAGGCATAGGAAATGAAGGCTATCAACCCGATCAGCAGCAAGAGCACAGCCACTGCCACCGGACGTGAGACATCGACCGGCTCAATGGAAGCCAGCAACGGCGACCCCAATACGACTACGGCCACACCGATGCGTGCAATGGCCATTTCCACGCCCATCGCCAATGCCATCTCCTTGCCTTTGAACCATTTCACGATGCCACGCGACACCGTGATGCCGGCCATCTCCACGCCACAGCCGAAAAACATGAAACCGATGGCAGCCATCTTGGCCGAAGCCGGCATACCTTCGAAGAAAGGTGTCACGTTCCACCACTGGTCCGGAAGATTCAGATGAGTTCCCATGAAACCCTCTACTGCACTTCCTGCAAAGGCATCGGAAACGGCATACCAGTTAATCAAGGCACCCACCAGCATCACGCTGCCCGACAGGATGGCCGTAAAACGCACTCCCATCTTGTCCAGGATAATACCGGCAAAAATCAGGAAAAAGACAAATACGTTAAGGAACGTTTCCGAACCGGCATAATGCCCGTAAGCGGAAGGTGACCATCCCCGTTGCGTCTGCAACAATTCCTGTAGGGGGGACAAAATGTCCATAAAGATATAGCCAAAGAACATGGCCGAAGCCAACAGCACCAATGCTGTCCACCGCGCTCCTTTGGAATCGCGCAATGTCTGATGAATCTTGTCTGTAGCAGTCATATCACTTCGTTTTTAATGTTATTTAGTCATTCCTATGTATCCATTCAAAGGCAAGCGGGATTGCACAGCCTTATTGACTTGTACAACCCCGCTTTTCAAGAAAACAAAAATTTCACTATCAGTTTGCAGAAGAATCCGCAGAATCAGAACCACCATCTATCGGAGCGGATGTCTCCGGTGCAGACGTTCCTATCGGCATATTATAGGGATTGGTGCTCTCTTCCTGTTGAGCCTGTTCCATGATGATGCCGCCACCTTCAACCGAAGAAGGAATGCTGTAAGCTGCCAGAATGCTGATTACTACCATTGAAGCAGCCAGCGTCCATGTCGTTTTTTCCAGGAAATCGGTTGTCTTACGCACACCCATAATGGCATTGGACGAAGAAAAGCCCGAAGCCAATCCACCTCCTTTTGAGTTTTGAATCAATACGATAAAACACATCAGTACAGATGCGATTACCATTACGATAACTAAAAGATAATAGAGCATTTTTATTATTTTGATTTAGTGTTAATAATCAATTTTTCCAAGAATCTGATTTGGTCTGCAAAGTAAGCGTTTTTTTTTGGATAATTCAAACTTAACTTTTTAATAATTTCCAAGGCCTTCTCGTATCGGTGCTGTTTGATGTATATTTTTGCCAATGTCTCTGTGAAACACCCGTCTTCTATGGTTTCCGACAAGGAGGAATCTGCGTATTCATCTTTCTCCTCCCCTTCTGTGAGTTCTGTGTCTGCAACCGCATTTTCTTCGCTTTCTCCGTCCTGCATTCCTGTTTCGGGTGTATCGGTGTGCAAAGGAAGATGCGTCCCGCCTTCTTCGCTCCGGCTAAGGAATCCGTCAATCAGGGCCTGGCCACGCAACTTCGGTGTATCGGTTGCTTGTTCGGAAGTGTTTTCCTCCTTATCCAAATAGGCGGTATAGTCCACCGGATAATCCAATCCTGCAGTCAAAGACTGCTGATCGTCCGGAAAAGAAGACAAAAAAGAATCTATCAGAAACAATGTCCTGTCTACACCGGGTTCTTCCGGCATCTTTCCCGGTTCCCGGTCAACCCCCTTCGGCTGCAACACATAGCGGTCGCCCTCAATCAAGTAGAACAGGATACGCCGGTCGGCAACATACAATACCGACCTCCGCAACTCTTCACCAAAAGTCGCATCGCGCAGCAAATAAAGGTTTTTCAAGTACAACAACCTCAGCGTCTGAAAATAAGGATACCTTGCCAGCAAAGCCCGCAACTCATACAAAGTATCCCTGTTGAGACATTCCGGATGTTCTATCCACTGTTTTATGTGCGTAGCTGTCATCGGGTTACCAGTTGGCCACAGTAGAATTAAAAATCTGGTCAGTAATATCCTCTACCATCACCGTAATCAAATCGTCCTGCACCGATGTCAGGAGTTGCGATGAGTCATAGGTCTGGGAAGCGGAAAACTGCTGGTCTGTGAAATCGTCCTCATGATTGGTGTTGTTGACATAGGTAACCTTGACAGTCAGTGTCAACTTCACTTTCGACGAATAACCGCTTGCATCTACTGATTCGTTGTATTGGTTGTAACCGATGATTTCGCCGCTCAACTCCAGATCTCCCCCTGAACTGACCACAGTCAAACGGGTCTGTTGGGTGAACATGTCCCTCAAAGTCTGGTTGAACTCCACCGTCAAAGGGGCATACACATAGGCAGCATGGTTCTCGAAATCGGTAATGCTAATGGTCTTCACCTTGGTATAATCTATTGAACTAATCGGTGCAAGCCCTATCTGTATACTACACGAATAGACCACCGTTATCACCAGTACGACGGCCGCAATCAATGTCGTTTTCTTAATCCAATCCATATTCTTTAATCTTTCTATATAAAGTCCGCTCTGATATGTCCAGATCACGGGCCGCCGCCTTGCGCTTCCCGTGATGTTTCTCGAGTGCTTTGCGTATCATGTCTTTTTCAACCTCGTCCAGCGAAAGCGATTCTTCCGTATATTCCTCCGTGTCCTGAATGTCTTCTTCCGCCGACACCGACGGTTTTGCAGCCGGACGTATCAACGTGGGCACACCGGCGGACACGGAAGTGACAACCGTCTGGTCCGACGGATAGTAAGCTGCCGGAGAGCCGTTCCGTTCCGTCATAATCTCATGCACCAGTTTCTTTAACTCAGTCACATCCTGCCGCATGTCAAATAGCACCTGATACAGGATTTCGCGCTCGCTTTCAAACTCTTTTCTTCCCCTGTTACCCAACAGTGCCGGCAATTGCTGGTCGTTTTTCCGAACCGGCAAATAACCTTTCAAGATGGAAGCATTAATCTCACGGTTCGTTTCGATGATGGATATTTGTTCGGTAATGTTTTTCAGTTGGCGCACATTGCCCGGCCACGAATAAGCCAGCAACACTTGCCTGGCATCTTCTGTCAGCTGAATGGCAGGCATCCGGTACTTTTCCGCAAAATCTGAAGCAAATTTCCGGAACAGCAAAGCCGCATCCTCACCGCGTTCGCGCAAGGGAGGCACTTGGATGGGTACTGTGTTCAACCGGTAAAACAAATCTTCCCGAAAACGGCCGTCTGTAATGGCTTGCGCCAAATTCACATTCGTGGCAGCCACAATGCGTACATTGGTCTTTTCCACCTTTGAAGAACCGACCTTGATGAACTCCCCACTCTCCAGTACGCGCAACAAACGTGCCTGAGTGGGCATGGGCAACTCTCCTACTTCATCCAGAAAAATGGTACCTCCGTCAGCTTCGCCAAAATACCCCTTGCGTTCGCCGATAGCCCCGGTGAAAGCGCCCTTCTCATGTCCGAACAGTTCCGAGTCAATGGTTCCTTCCGGAATAGCACCGCAGTTCACTGCGATGTACTGCCCATGCTTGCGTTTGCTGTATTGGTGGATAATCTGCGGAAAACTCTCCTTGCCGACACCGCTCTCTCCCGTAATCAGCACGGACAGGTCGGTCGGTGCCACCTGGATTGCGATATCAATGGCACGCGCCAGATTCTCATCGTTTCCAATGATGCCAAAACGCAATTTCACTTGCTGTATTTCCGCCTTCGTCATAATTATAATTCTTCTTCTGTTGTGTCAAGTTTCAGTTTATCGCTGTCGTCCCGTTTTTCATAATATTGCTTTCTCAACGGGTTGCGTTTCAAGCCCGTACTGCGGCAACGGTTGCGGAAGACATCTATTGCCACATAGATAGCTTGCCGGAAAGAATCTTCCGAAGCGAGCCCCTTCCCGGCAATGTCATAGGCCGTGCCATGAGCCGGTGATGTACGTACTACCGGCAAACCTGCCGTATAGTTCACTCCCTCGTCCATTGCCAATGCCTTAAAAGGAGCCAGTCCCTGGTCATGGTACATGGCCAGGATGCCATCGAAATGGGTGTAGTTGCCGGCACCCATAAAACCATCCGCAGGATACGGACCAAAACACAAGATGCCTTGCGCGGACATCTCCCGGATGGCAGGTATGATGATATCCTGTTCTTCCGTGCCCAGCAATCCGTCATCACCGGCATGGGGATTCAGTGCCAACACAGCGATACGCGGAGCTCCAATGCCGAAATCCTGCTGCAAGGACCGATGGAATATCTTGACTTTTTCTTCTATCAACTCCTTGGTTATTGTGGAGGCTATCCGGCTCACAGGTATGTGTCCGGTAACCAATGCTACACGGAAATCGTTCTTCATCAGGATCATCAGTGCCTTCCGGTTATCGCCCAAACGCTGTTCGATGTACTCTGTATGTCCCGGAAACGAGAAATTCTCCGACTGAATGGTATGTTTGTTAATGGGAGCCGTAACAATCACATCTATCAACCCTGCTTTATACTCCCCGATGGCTCTCTCCAATGCATCCAACGCGGCTTTTCCTGCCTCCGCAGTGGCTTTTGACAGTTCCACTTTGATTTCGTCCGACACACAATTCACCACATTCAACCGTTCGTTTCCGGCCTCGGCAGCAGAAGGCACAATGCTGAAGTTTGTAGACAAATCCAATGCCTTCCGGTGATATGCTGCCACTTTGGGAGAGCCGTAGACAACCGGTGTACACAATTCCAACATGGCCGGGTCAGCAAACGTCTTCAAAATGACTTCATACCCCACTCCGTTAATATCACCTTGCGTAATACCAATCTTTATTTTATGATCTTCCATTTTTTCGTTCTTATTATATCGTTATTAGTTATCACATTCAATAAACCCCACTTTCCGTCAGGGTCCGTGCCGGTAATTTCAACGAATAAAGTGATGCTTCCAACGGCCGTATCAGATTGCGTTTCTGCCTGTCGGGCGCATAGACAAATACTTCGGCCACTACAACCCGCCGGTTTACCGTATCCAGATGTACATGAGACACAAAAGGACCTCCCATGAAGTCACCCTTCACCCGCCACAGCCCACGAGCCTCCAAGGCATACCTGCCCTGCACACTGACAGGACACACCTCGGTCGTCAAAGAGTCAGTTTCCATGTATGTGCCTTCCGTTGCTCCGGGAATGTTTATGCGCATTACGGAATCACGCTTATGTACAAAATAAGCTTTCGTTAATGTTTCCCCGGATGTATAGGGATAGGCATAAATCAAGAAGTTACGGTCTCCGGTTGCAGCATTTGTACTTACCCAAAAGAAGTCCTTCCCCTTTTTACCGGCATTCAGTCCGACAGGAATCAGAACCTCACAGCCAAACAATTCCCTGACAACCGAAGTTGCATCTGCATCGTAGTGCTCCGCAAGCAGGGATAATTGCCGTTCACGCTCCACTTGTGTAAAATAGTCCGTTATGACTTGTTTGTTTTCCGAAACAAACCGGAGCAATGTGTCTTCGTCGGGTGCCTGGACGGTTAAGATGGCTTGCGGGGAAGCATAAACATCCCGTGCACTCTCCAGCTTGGGCCGGGCATAACACGTATCAACAGCCAACACGACAAGGTTACGTGACTGCTTCACCATACTTTCATGCTGATCGGACGAGGCGCATACGATATGCAACGAACGCTCTGCCTGCGGCAATCCCGGTACATCGGTATCCAGCAGACGTAAAAGGGTCTCTCCGGAAGGATGTTTCCAGATGTCCTGACTTCCTACTACACAAACTTCGTATGCTTCTCCTTGTGAAACCGGCAAAGAGCCCCGTTTCCCACTCTCCGTACAAGAGGAAACTAACAGCCATACAAGCATCCAACCCGGACAAAAAAAATACATCCTTGTCATACACAAAGCCTATGTTGCCTACAAAGCTACGAAGAAAGCACCTATCCGCCGCACCAAAGTCAATAATTTATATTAATTCTTGTTTATCTCTTCCAGCTTTGCCGTAGAAAGCATTCCACATGCGGCAAAAATATCTTCCCCACGGGAAGCCCGAATCGTAGTGAACAGACCGTGTGAAGTCAGGTAATCGCGAAAAGCCGTCATGCTGACCGAATCTGTATCCTCCAGGTCCACCCCCGGTATGACATGGAAACGAATCAGATTGATGCGACAGTCCAACCCCCGTAACAACCGCAAGAGTTCCTTTGCATGGAGTTTCGAATCATTCAGTCCCTTAAACATGATGTACTCGAAAGACAACCTGCGTTGTTTACCGAAGTCATACTCCCGCAACAAACCGACTATTTCAGTGATTGAAAAAGCACGCTCAGCGGGCATCAGTTCACACCGTTGCAAAGGAATCGGTGAATGAAGACTGATGGCCAAATGGCAATCACACTTCTCTATGAACTCTCGCAGCCCCCTCCGCAAACCTACTGTTGAAAGCGTAATCCGCCGAGGACTCCAAGCAAAACCATAGGGGGCGGTCATGATTTGCAAGGCTTTCAACACTTCATCCAGATTGTCCAACGGTTCACCCATGCCCATCATCACGACATTGGTCAGTTTCTCACATTCGGGCAACGAAACAATCTGGTTCAGAATCTGTCCGGCTGTCAGACTAGCTGTAAATCCCTGCTTCCCCGTCATGCAGAACCTGCAATTCATTTTGCAACCCACTTGCGAAGAAATACAAAGGGTGGCACGGTCTCCATCCGGGATATACACTGCTTCCACAAATTTATGTTCACCGGCTCGAAACAAATACTTTATAGTGCCGTCCTCCGAAACCATCGCTTCCACCGGAGGCTCTGCACCGACAACAAACCGTTCTTTCAGCAACGCGCGGTGCTTCAACGACAGATTTGTCATTTCGTCAATCGTTTTCACACGCTTTCCATAAATCCAGGAGGCTATCTGCCTGGCAGAAAAAGCAGGCATCCCCAGTTGCGAGACCAACATCTGCAGTTCGGCAAGTGTCAATCCCAAAAGTCTTTCTTTTTTCCCCTCGCCCGAAGGAGACAGATTTATCTTCATTGACATTCTAATTTTAATGAATGTCCGCAATATGCCAGTACTTATGGCTGAAAAATGAATATTGCTTCCTTAGCTGTTGAAGCATATAATATTCATTGGCATTTGAAGTATATATTCATTGCCACTTGAAGTATATATTCATCGGCACTTGAAGTATATATTCATCGGCACTTGAAGTATATCTGCATTGTGAGAACAATACATTGGCAAAAAGCGGACATTCAGATTAATTTTTATCTCAACAATTGCCCCCTAAGAACCATGACCT
>CAYPUJ010000035.1:0-20961 GCA_964413805.1 uncultured Bacteroides sp.
TGAAGCAAGGTTATATTAACGCAAAAATAGGATATTGGAAATATGGTTTGATGATTTCATTGCCTTTGATATCGCATGCAATATCTATGAATATACTATCACAATCTAATAGGGTAATTATATCTAAGCTTTGTGATACTACAGCTACAGCTTATTATAGCCTTGTTGCATCATACGCCCTACTTATAACTGTTGTAACAGAAGCTGTAAACCAAGGTTGGCAACCTTGGTTTCACGACAATTATGCAAAAGGGAACAATAGACTTATAAGGAAAAATACCAAATTAATTGTATTGTTTGAATGCTATATAGGGTTAGCCTGCATGGCTTTTGCACCAGAAGCTATTTACATTTTAGGTGGTGAACAGTATTTGGGGGCAATTGATTGTATCGTTCCAATGGTACTGGGTGTTGTTTGTCAAAGTATCTATATCCATTACATAAATATAGAGTTACATTTAAAGAAAACAATCCATGCCTCCTGGGGTACACTATTTGCCGCTATCGTAAATATTCTTTTGAACCTTCTTCTGATTCCAAAATATGGATACGTAGCATCTGCATACGCAACCTTCATCAGCTATTGCTTATTATTGATAATTCACTTTCTTATAACACGGTTATTATTGAAAGTCAAGCTCTATAATGATTTCTTCATGTTTATTGCAATTGGAGGAATGTTGTTGTTATCTTTGCTTTTCTCCTTTACCTATGATGTAATTCTTTACAGATGCTTGCTTATGGCAGCCGTCTTGACAAGTTTCTTGGTGATATTTCGTTCTTACGCAAAAAATACTGTATATCAATTTTTTAAAAAGAAAAAAGATGCTTAAACCAAACAGCAAAAATATTGGGCAATCTATGATATTTGGCACAGGAGCTTCTTGTAGTAAAGAATATGCTCTTTTATATGAACTTGTAAAGACATGTTTGGATAAAGGTTTATGTAATTTTGATACAGCACCCAGTTATAAAACTGAGGCTATATTGGGTAAAATAATCATGGATCTAACAAAAGAGAGAAACTTACAGAGAAGTGATTATATGATTCAGACAAAAATAGACCCCTGGCAAATGCAACAAGGGAAAGCAGCTATGATAAAATATGTCAAGGAAGCGATACTTCAGTTACATTGCGATTATTTAGACGCTTTGTTAATCCATTGGCCTGTGCCTGCATATTTCCGGGAAACTTGGGACACATTAGTTGAACTTAAAAAAACCGGATTGGTTAAGCAAATAGGAGTTTGCAACGTTAGGTTACGTCATCTAAAACTTTTTCAAACATTAGAACAACCTCCCCAGATTGTTCAGGTTGAACGAAATCCTTTAAGAACATGCGATGAAGAAATCAACTACTGTAAAGAGCATGAGATTGTATTCCAAGCTTATTCTCCATTGTGTAAGATGAATGCCAAAATACAAAATAGTAGCATTATCAAAGATATAGCTACAAGGCATGCTAGAAATATTGGACAAATTGTTATGAAATGGCAAATTGTTACAGGGGCTGTACCTGTATTTACAACGACTAAAAGCAATCGAATAAATGAATACACAACACTTTCCGATTTTCAGTTATCACGTAATGAAATTAACGCCATTTCATCTCTAAATGAGAATTTTAAAATGTATTTGGAATCAAGGATGTGTCCGGGTTTTTAATGTTAGAAAAATGAAAAGGAAGTTTGAATATGCCTCAAAACTAGCATGTGTAGTTTTATTGTTATGCTGTGTTTCGTCTGTAGTATTTGTACAATATTGGTTAGCGACAGCATCGTTGTTACTATTTGCCATCATCTTCATTAATTGGCTAACAGTCAAAAAAATGAGAAAACCTGTTCTTTATTTTGACTCCAGATGTTCAATTCGTAACGTAGACAATCTAATTATTGGAGAATTATGTTATGTCGAAGATTTTATCGTTCCTGGAGAAACATATATCCAATTATGTGCTCCGTTTAGAAAAACACATTCATCATTCGAGATACTTCGCCATACCCATAGTATATTGAAAGAACCTGGTGGTAGAGTTTCCTTTGTGCTCCCTAAGCAAAACTTATCAACAAAGAGTTACTCTATTTTTGATATACCTATATTTTCAATGTCACCTACTTCAATAAAGTATTTGAACATGGAATACAAAAAGTATTTAAGCCTTTTTCCCGTTTGCATTTCACCTGTCAAATCATTAAGATTATTACTTAATATCAGACATCACGTTCTCCGTTGCGAATGCCCGAAGGAATGTATTCCTATCATGGAGTTTTGTAAAGATAGAGAATTAGACATATCATTCTATACAATCACAAAAGCAAACAAAAGAACCTCCAAATTATCATAAGACACATGCCTCTTCATTGTTACATATTGTCATATGATTTAAGTCATCCTTTGAGGGATTATTCTTCTTTTTATATGGCGATTAAACAGTTCCCTCAATGGGGAAGATTAACCATGTCTACCTGGGCTATTGTGAGCGAATTACCTGCTTTAGAGATATTAAAGATGTTACAAACGCACTTAGGCCCCAATGACCGAATTATAGTGGTTCAGAGTGGGAGGAGTGCTGCATGGAACAAATTATTAGCATCCAACGATTGGGTGCGTAATGCACTTGTGAAATAATAATTCAGAATGATGGATGAACTATTCCCAGGATTCTATCCAAATAGTGATCAGAATATAGAGCTATTGTTGGACAAATCAAGGATTATTCTTGATGCAGATACCATACTGTCGCTATTTAAGATGGATACGGATGCTTCACAATGTTTACTTTCTTTCTTGGAGGATAGGAATGTAAAAAATAAACTTTGGATACCATACGAAGTTGCATGGAAATATCACAAGAGAATGAACATGGAGATTCTCTGCCAAATAGAGAATATAAACAATACACTTACACATTTGACGCAGTGCAAAGAAAGTATAGAGGCTATCAGACAGCATCCGTACCTGACCGACAAGACTACAGAGAAGTTTGTCGATGTAACAAAATTAATAGAAAAAGAGTGTAATAAATGGAAGGAAGAATTATCAAACTCCTTGATAGAAAGTGATATAAAGACAAGGGTTAGGCGGCTTTTCACCAAAGGTCTAATAGGCAGTCCCTATTCAGAGGGTGAGTTGGAAAAAATTTATGAGGAAGGTGCTAAGCGTTATGAGACTCATACGCCTCCAGGCTATGAAACAAGTGATGTCTATGACAATCGTGTACATTACCATGATTTGATTGTGTGGAAACAGATTTTGGCTTTTGCTGATGAAGAAGTACGGAAAGGAACAAAGTTGTTTTTATTGGTAACCGGGACAATAAAAAACGACTGGTACTATATTGTTAGCAATAAAATCATATCGACACACCAAGAACTGAAGAATGAGTTCCATAGTTTGACCCGAATTAACAATAACACAAGTAAACAAGAACCGTTATTTGACTGCTGCACATTAAAAAAGTTAATATCAATTCTGCGCAAGAAATATTCAATAATAAACTGTAACATAACAGCGTTGGAAAGGCAAGTAGAAGAAAGAGTGGAATATGCAACCACTTCACAAAAAGAAAGTTTTGAACACACAATAGTATGAACAAAAATCCCTTTTCATTTTATGACTTTTTAGGCTATTTGTTTCCAGGGATGGTAACCTTGATATTGATATTTTACATGGCTTCCATGTACAAATTATATCCCAATGGAGTTCCAATAGAATGTCTTTTCAGTATGGAAGGATTTAAACAAGCTATAGGTAACTGGAAAGATCTAGCCGGATGGGAATCAACCTTGGCTGCCATCATATTTTCGTACATCACAGGCCATCTCATATCTTACTTCTCATCGGTTACTGTAGAGAATTTTGCCAATAAGAATTTTCAATATCCATCGCATTATCTGTTGCATGATGGAAGGATATATAAACGTAGTAAGAGGTTAAAAGTCCTATACAACGAATTACTAATGGCTTGGAAAGAAATAATAAACGACAAAAGTATTATGAAGCCACTCTTTGACTTGATAGTCAATCTGATAATGTTCCCTGTAACCATCTCTCTGTTTAGCAATACTCTCAGGAATTTCATCATACGCCCATTGGATGGATATGTAAGAAACAGTATCCACAGGAAGATGACACTGCTGACGAAAAGACTTCAACTCAGTACACCAGATGTCAACTCTAAAGCAGATTACCATCGAATAATCATGCATTATGTTTACCTGAACATTCCGAATAGCCAGCGAAAAGCTGACAATTACGTGGCTATTTATGGCTTTTTACGGGCGATGACGCTGATAGCCTGTATGTTTTTCCTCTATATATTTATAATGCAATGTTCTACAATAGAATTTCAAGCGAAAATAAATTGGTATGCTATCTTGTGGATTGTATTCCTGTTCTTTCTGTGCAATTTTCTTTTCATGGCTTTTGTAAAATTCTATAGAAGGTTTACTCTGGAAAATTACATGGCGTTATTAACAGAAAAGGAATGATGTGGACATTATGCTTTTCCCAAAAATAGCCTTTGATGTTGTTAATATTATATATGGCATAGAAACTCCTCAATGTTCTTGGGCGTAATCACCCGGAAGCCCGCACCGGGATAGGCATTCGCGAATGCTTCCGGACATTTGATGCTGGCTTTCCGGTCGTTCCACTTGAACTCGAAGGCACAAAGCCGCCCATCCTCTTCCTCGATATAATCGATTTCTTTCTGCTGGCGGGTACGCCAGAAACCGGACTGGGCAAAGCTCCCGTAGTAGGCATTGAGTTTCAGGCGTTCGGCTATGGCAAAATTCTCCCACAGTTCTCCGGCATCGGTGCGGTTCTCAATGGGGGCGAAGTTGCCGATAATCGCATTGCGGATGCCCAAATCCCAGAAATAGATTTTGCGGCTGGACTTCAATTCGTTGCGCAGGTTGCGTGAGAAGCTGCCGATGCGGAAAACAATGAATGATTTTTCGAGCACGTCCACGTAGCGTTCGACGGTTTTTGAGTCCAGCCCGACGAGGTTGCCCACCTCGTTGAACGAGACCTGGCTGCCTATCTGCAAGGCAAGGGCCTTGAGCAGTCGGTTCAGCTTGTCGGGCTTGCTGATGCTGTCCAGTGAGAGGATGTCCTTATACAGGTAGCTGTCCGAAAGCTCTTTCAGCACGGTTTTCTCTTCCCCCGGGCTGCACACCACTTCGGGGTAGTAGCCATAGACCAGGCGGTGGGGAATCATGCGCAGTTCATCGAGCAGGCCGGTGTGCTCCACCATCTCCTGAAATGTCAGCGGGAACATCTTGAACTCACGCTTGCGGCCGGTCAACGGCTCGTTGACTTTCGAGGCCAGGTCGAACGAACTGCTGCCGGTGGCTATCACCTGCACGTCCGGAATCTGGTCGGTAACGAGCTTGATGCGCAGACCTATGTCGGGAATGCGTTGCGCCTCGTCGATGACAAGGAATCTTTTGCCGCCAATCATGGCACGGAGACGGGTGGAGGATATGTCGCGAAACATCTCCCGCACGTCGGAATCGTCACCGTTCAGCCACAATACCTCCCGACTGTCATCCAACAGCTGGTGGAGCAGGGTAGATTTGCCGACCTGGCGGGCACCCATGATGATGATTGCTTTCCGGCTGCCCAACAATTGCCTGGCCTTCTGTTCAAGAATGCGGTGTATCATGTTTGGAACTTTTGGGCAAATATACGCAAAAAAGGCTTCCATTCCGAAAATGTTATGACTTTTTCGGAACGGAATCCGAAAAAGTCATAACATTCTCGGAAAACATCCTCAGGCGGGATGAATCGCCGTTCCTCATCCCCCTCAAAACAGACATAAACGTTTTTATCATCGACCAATATGAAAATAGCATTCATCAGCACCCGTGGCATACCGAACAACTACGGGGGCTTCGAGCAGTTTGCCGAATACATTTCGGTAGGACTGGCACAAAGAGGCCATGAAGTGGTAGTCTATTCACCCAAGTTTCATCCGTATCAGAAAGACACGTACAAAGGCGTGCGCATCAAGCACATCTATAGTCCTGAAACATGGATGGGCAGTTCGGTGGGAAGCTTCTTCTACGACTTCGCATCGCTGAAGGATGCCTTGAAGCGGGAGGATTTCGACATCATCTACGAGGCCGGCTACACGAGCATCGTCCCGGCGTACATCTGGTTCAACGTGAGGAAGCGGAAACGTCCCGTCTTCACCACGAACATGGACGGACTGGAGAACAAGCGTTCCAAATTCAACCCCCTGGTGCGCCGCTTCCTCGACTGGGAGGAGAAGATGGCGGTGAAATACAGCCATTACCTCATTGCCGACAACATGGGCATCCACGATTATTACAAGGAAAAGTACGGCAAGGAGAGCAAGTTCCTGGCTTACGGCGCGGATGTCCACAATGATTTCAATGCAGGGTACCTGGAGGAGTTCGGCCTGGAGCCGGAAGAATATTACATCCTTGTGGCGCGTCTGGAACCGGAGAACAACATCGTCATGGCCATTGAGGGCTACCTGCACTCCAAGGAGAACGGGCGCAGGCCGCTGGTTGTGGTGGGCAAGACCGGCACGCCGCACGGGAAGGAACTGGTGAAGAAATACGGGCAGGAGAAGGGCGTGAGGTTTACGGGCGGCATATACGATTTCAGGAAGATCGATTCGGTGCGGCATTTCTCCCGTGCCTACTTCCACGGGCACAGCGTGGGCGGCACCAACCCTTCGCTGCTGGAGGCGATGGCGGCAGGATGCTTCATCCTTGCCCACGACAACATCTTCAACCGGGCGGTGCTGAAAGAAAACGCCTTCTACTACCCTTCGGCAGAACAGGTCACGGAGTTTCTGGACGGCATGGACAAGCTCACAAAGGATAACAAGGAAGCCTGTACGGCCAACAACATCGAAGTAATCCGGAACGAATATTCATGGGAACACCTTGTGGACGAGCACGAGCGTTATTTCAAGTGGCTGTTGGAGCAAAGCTGAAAACAGAACCTTATTCAGATGAACATGAACCTCATTATTCCCATCATAAAAGGGGTTGTCACTTTTTGTGCTGCCCCAAAAATCACGGCATACGGCAAATATCTGACGGTAGTCCTTTTGCTGATATTTGTGGCAACCCGGCTTGACGCACAACACATGTACGGGACTACGGGGCTGCTCTATGCGCCGACAGCGGAGATGCAAAAGGACAAGACGTTCCTTGCCGGTGGCAGCATGATTGATCACAGGATTTTCCGGTCTTCCTATTGGAACGCCCGTGAAGATTATCGTCCTTACACCTACAATTACTATCTGAACGTCACCATCTTCCCGTGGCTGGAAGTGGCTTATACCTGCACCCTGGTAAAAGGTGTAACCGGCAGTTCCGGCTGGCCGCAACAGACGTGGGGCAAGTTTGTCAACCAGGACCGTTCCTTCCACGGACGGTTGCGCCTGTGGAAAGAAGGCTGGTGGAAGGAGTGGACACCGCAGATCGTGTTGGGTGCCAACGACCCCGGCAGTCATGAAAGTTCAGGCGGGGGAAACATCACCTTTCAGAATGTCGGCGAAAACACCAACCACCTGACCCGTTTCTACCTTGCCGCCACCAGGCACTTCACCTTCCAACGCTGGGGAACGCTTGGAGTACACGCCTCGGTCATCCAGTTTGACGGTGTAGACCCGGACAATGATCACGGCGTTACCCTGGGAGTGAACTACCGCTTCGACCGTCCGGGCGACGGCTTCTGGACACAGGCCTTGAACGGGCTGAACCTGATGGGCGAGTACTACGACGGGGTATGGAATGTGGGCGGCAATTATGCCGTGTGGAAAGACCGGATTAATCTGACGGCTTCGCTGTATGACGGACGGTATTGGTCGGTGGGGCTGTATCTGAAGGTGTGCCTGAAGTGACTTCAGAGCCGAAAGACCGTATATAAATAAAAAGAAAACACTGTCAACTGTTATGTAAATAACTGCTTGACAGTGTTTTTTATTTGTCGGGGTGACTGGATTCGAACCAGCGACAACACGCCCCCCAGACGTGTACTCTAACCGGGCTGAGCTACACCCCGAACGTCTTTCGGTTTGCGGGTGCAAATGTAGGGGTTTATTTTGAAACAGCCAACTTTTTGAGGAAATATTTTTTTATTGCACACAGATGACACAAATTAAATGGGGGCTGCGCTATGTCTGCATGGAAAAATGTGAACTGTGTTCCTCTGTGTCCATTTGTGTCATCTGTGTGCCATAAAACGCACAAATACATTCCGCGCATAATATAATAAGGTGTAACCAATGTGACAAGGATACAGGAGCATCCCGTCAGGTAGAAGAATATCGGAAGCAAGCGGTGAATCAAGTTAAATAGTCAATAAAAAGGAGAAATCGTATAACAACGCATTAAACCTTTCCCGTGTATCCGTGTCAAACCAAACAACATAAAAACTACTAGTTAAGAATAGACGCATGAAAAGAATGATTTTAGGAGCCATGCTGTTGCTGACGACAACACTGGCTGCAGTGGCACAAACCCAAACCAAAAACATTATAGTGACAGGGCGCATCCTCGAAGCGGATACGCAAGAGCCTGCCATACAGGTCTCCGTGCAACTGCTTTCGCTGCCCGACAGCACACAAGCCGCAGGCATGGCCAGTTCCAACCAAGGCTATTTCCGGCTGCCTGCCGTACGGGCCGGGAAGTATGTGCTGAAGCTTTCGTCCATCGGGTTTAAGAACAAGCTGATTCCGGTGGAACTGCCGGCATCTTCCTCTTCCACTCCCATCCGGAAAGACTTGGGCACCCTGATGCTCGAAACGGATGCCGTGCTGCTGGCCGAAGCCGTCGTGACAGCCGAAGCACCGCAGGTGCAGGTGGTGGAGGACACCATACAGTATAACGCATCGGCCTACCGCACCCCGCAGGGAGCCATGCTGGAAGAACTGGTGAAGAAGCTGCCCGGCGCCGAAGTGGACGACGACGGCAACGTGACCATCAACGGAAAAGAATTGTCGAAGATTCTGGTAAACGGCAAGGAGTTCTTTGGCGGCGACGTGTCCACCGGACTGAAGAACCTGCCCGTAGAGATGATTGAAAAACTGAAGACTTACGACAAGAAGTCGGATTTGGCACGCATCACCGGCATTGACGACGGCGAAGAGGAAACCGTGCTCGACCTGACCGTGAAGAAAGAGATGAATCAGGGCATGTTCGGCAACGTCGACCTGTCGGGAGGTACGGAAGACCGCTACTCCGGACGCGGCATGTTGAACTACTTCCGCGACAAGACGCAAGTGTCGCTCATTGCACGTGCCAACAACGTCAACGACCAGGGATTCTCCGGCGGAGGCGGCGGGCCCCGCTGGCAAAGGAGCAACGGCCTGACATCCACCAAGGAGATAGGACTGAACTTTGCCACGGAAACCGACAAGCTGAACCTGGAGGGAAGTGCCCGCTACAACTACCGCGACAACGACATCATCAGCACCGGCTATACCGAAAACTTCCTGAGCAGTTCGTCGTCATTCTCCAACCAGAACTCCACCCAACGGAACAAGACTGCGAACTTCAGTGCCAACTTCCGCATGGAATGGCGGCCGGACACGCTGACCAACATCATCTTCCGTCCCAACTTCAGCTATAGCGACACACGGTCTTCCTCCGTCACGCAATCGGGCACGTTCAGTTCAGACCCCTACTCCTACGTGACCAATCCCAACGACTACCTGGACGTCGCCACCCTGAACAGCGACGACGACCCGCTGAGCGACATCCGTGTGAACACCAGCAACACCGCCAGCACCAGCACCACGGACGCCCTTTCGACAGATGCCACCCTGCAAGTGAACCGCAAACTGAACTCCAACGGACGGAACATCACCTTCCGGGGCAACTTCAGCTACAGCGACAACGACAGCGAGCAATACAGTTCGTCGGACACCCGCTACGCGACAGAAGATACCACAAACGACACGATACGACGCTACATCAAGACACCCACCTCGACCTACAGCTACCAGGCACAGCTGACCTACAGCGAACCGATTGCCAAGGGCACGTACCTGCAATTCAGTTACCGCTTCCAGTACAGCTACAGCGAAAGCGACAAGAACACCTACGACCTCTCCAGCCTGGGCTGGGAAATGGGCGACGCGCTGCCTTCCAGCTACCTGAGCTTACGCGACGATGACCAGAGCAAGTACGCCGAATACAAGACCTACACGCACGACGCACGGGTGGGACTGCGCCTCATCCGGTCCAAATACCAGCTGAACGCCGCCCTCTCCTTCCGGCCGCAAAACACCCGGCTGTCTTACCAGAAAGGAGAGACCGACACGGTGACCACCCGCAACGTCTTCAACTTCGCCCCGAACGTGGACTTCCGTATGCGCTTCTCCAAAGTGAGCCAGCTGCGCATCACCTACCGGGGCCAGAGCAGCCAGCCCAGCATGGAAGACCTGCTGCCGGTGACCGACGACTCCAACCCGCTGAACATCCAGACGGGTAACCCCGGACTGAAGCCCTCGTTCACCCACACGCTCCGGATGTTCTACAACAACTACATCGCCGAGAAACAGCGCAGCATCTTCTCGCACGTCAACGTGCAGGCCACGCAAAACAGCATCAGCAGCAGCCGCACCTACAACGAGAGCACCGGCGGATGGACCACCATGCCCAAGAACATCAACGGCAACTGGAGCGCATTCGGCATGTTCGGCATCAACACCGCGCTGAAGAACAAGAAGTTCAACATCGGCTCGTTCTCCAACATCCGTTACAACAACAACGTGGGCTACCTCACTTCGGACAGCGAAAGCGAAGAACAGAAGAACACCACCACCAACCTGACGCTGAACGAACGCCTCACCGGCTCGTACCGCAACGACTGGTTTGAGTTCGGCATCAACGGCTCTCTCTCCTACTCCATCGAGAAGGACAAGCTGACACCCAGCAACGACCAGAGCCCCTACACCTATTCCTACGGGGCCAACACGTCCATCACCCTGCCGTGGAACATGACGATTGTCACCAACCTCACCAACCAAAGCCGGCGCGGCTACACGGACAGCAGCATGAACCGCGACGAACTCATCTGGAATGCGCAACTCTCGCAAACCTTCCTCAAGGGTTCTGCCACGGTCAGCTTTGAGATGTACGACATCCTGAAGCAACAGAGCAACATCACCCGATCACTGACATCCAGCGGACGTTCCGTCTACCAATACAACGGTGTCAACAGCTATTGCATGCTCCACTTCATCTACCGCTTCAACTTCTTCGGCAAGGGAGGTGCAGGCAACCGTATGGATGGCCCCGGCTTCGGACCCGGCGGAGGACCCGGTGGAGGTCCCGGCGGTGGCGGAAGACCCGGCGGCGGAAGACCGGGCTTCTGAACAAGGTAAAAAAGAGAGGACAGGATGACACACAGGTCGGACAGGCTTGCACAAACAACCCCGAAAGGGTGGCAAGCCTGTCCGACTTTACTATTGTGTTTCCTGTCAAGGCAGGGGAAACAGCAGTCAATCTTCGTGCAAGAACCTGTTTTGAATGCAGAACTTTACAGTCTGTTCTTCTCGCTTTGCCCGGCACTGCGGCCTTTGTATTTGCTCATCGTCGTGTTAAAAGAATAGCGGACAGTCAGCCGCACAGCCTGCGAATCGCTATAATTCCATTTGTCGAGCTTCATCTGCGTGCCATACGTAATCATCGAATTCCTCGCCGTCTTGAAAAGGTCGGTTGCGTTCAGCTGGAAATACCAATTACCCAATGTCTTGGTGATTCCCAGATTGATTTGCCAGGAAGGCTTGAGTGTGACAACATCCATGTCACCGGCCGTGTGGCAGGTAACATCGCCCGTGGCGGTGAATCCTTTGCCAAGAGATACACTGTTGTAGAAATTCACAAACAACAACGGATTGTTCATGTGCCGCGCCTCGCCCAAAGCGGTCAATGTGAAGCGTTGTCCCATCAGGTTCAGACGCAAACGGGGTGACCACCGGCCAAACTTAGGCGAGAAAGACAGCACAGCCGTGTACTTCGACAAATGGTCATAGTTCCTGTAAGTCATCAGGTTGATTGGTTCTCCTGCTTCATACGGCTCAACAATGCCTACGATTGCATCCGTCACATACTGATAGCTGGCAGACATGAAAATCCACTTATAGATGCCTGCCAATGTAACATCGTGGTTCATTTCCGGCTGCAGCAACGGATTGCCGGTCTCATAAGTAAAACGGTCGTCATATTGTATGTTGCTGCTCAACTGGCTATACAGCGGGCGGCGTGTCTTGGCTGAATATGAAAGCGTAAACCGCGCCCGACCGGCAGGAAATGTAAAATCTACATTCGGAAACAGGCGGTCGTATTTGCGGCTTTGTTCTGCCACCCATGCACCGTCCTGATAATAATCGGACACCGTATGCTCGTAACGTATCCCGGCAGAAAGCTCAAGTTTGCCAAACGGTACGGTTGCATTGACAAAAGCCGCAACGGTCTGTTCCCTGATGTCATCATCGGCATCGGGCAGAAAGTCTGTATAGTTGTAATAGCGATCCACACGGCGCGTATGCGTATATTCATAGCCGCCTTCAATCACATACTTGTCCCATGCATACTCCAGTACGCCTTTGGAAGCAAACAACCGGCTCCGGATGCGGTTCAGACTGCTTACCGAAGACGAACCCTCCGACAAACTGAACTCGTCGATGTCCTGCTGCGACCTGTTCCGGCTTGTATAATAGTCGTTGTTCAATGTAAAAGTCCAATTCCCCCAGTCGCCGATGTAATACATATTTGCGGTGTGAAGCGGCATGTTTTTCCGTTCCCAGTGCGTCCGGTAATCTATCTCATCCACTGCCTCCCCGTTGCAGACCACCTGTTCTTTGGAAGACCAGTCAGAAGGATTGCGGGGTGTCCCCTGAAATTCGTACTTGACTCCCAACACATTCTTCGCATCAATCTGCCAGTTAAGCCCGGCATTGGCCACATAAGAAATGCTCATGGGAAGAATGGTAATCCCGGCATCCAGGTCATAACGTTCTTCGTCGGTCACAATCAGTGTATTGTTTCTTTGCTTCTGATACCTTTTTGCATAATCGAAAGCAAACGACCCGAACACATCCAACCCCTTCTTCCGATAGTTCAGATTCAGGTTGTCGGACTGGGAAAAGGCATGAGCCATGCGTCCCACTGCCTGCACACTGCCACTCCATCCGTCTCCACGTTTGCGAACCGTCCGGACGAGAATGACAGACTTGACTTCAGAGCCATACTTTGCCCCCGGACTGTGCAGCACTTCCACACTTGCTATGTCTTTGGAAGAAAGCCGGTAAAGCTCACTGTTGTCTGTCAGTCTGCGCCCGTCCACATACACATCCGGAGTTCCCTTGCCAAACACACTGATTTGTTCATCTTCGCGCCTCACTCCAGGCAACTGCTCAATGACATCAACGGCATTTCCCAGGATTTCCAGCACCGAACCCTGTACCGTGGTGACAAGTCCTCCGCGACTGATGCGATGTTGCGGACGTTGCTTCGAGACGACCACCTCATCCAGTTGAACCACAGCCGAAGCCAGCGTCAGGACACCCATATTTCCATCGGAAGGAACAATGCTTGTCAACGTTTCATATCCAATGGCAGAAATGCTGATGCACCACCCCTGAGCAGGGAGATCCGACATACAGAACAAGCCGCCTTCGTCCGTAACACAACCGGCGACAAAAACCGAATCTTCCGTCAGCAGCACGACATTGGCATATTCCACCGGAACTCCTTCAACATCGACCACCTGCCCCCGCACGGTTTGCTGGCAGGTGATGCCTGCACAACGCAAAGCAAACAGCAGGCTAAGAATGAATACGATTGATGCTTTCATAAAACCAAATGTTATTTTTCCACCGCAAAGCTCGAAAAAAAATATCGACATACGCAGTGATTTCAAGCACAAATGTGTGTGCAAGGTTGTGTGCATAGACATTCTGACACAGGAAAGGAGGTTTGCACACAAAGTTGCACACTGTCACCGCGCCAGGTAAGGACACTTGATAATCAGACGTTTACAACGTCGTTGTTGGACACCTGTACCGAACACGTTGGACACCTGCATTGCATCTGTTCGACACAGGCATCCAGCACGTTCGGTACAGGTGTCCAGCAAACCGATTACATGTACGGTATGTGTCACATCAGGACATACGTATGTGTCACATCAAGACATACGTATGTGTCGCATCGAGACATACGTATGTGTCACGTCAAGACATACGTATGTGTCGCATCGGGACATACGTATGTGTCGCATCGGGACATACGTATGTGTCACATCTCTATTTATGCCTTCAGTCAAACCGGTTTCATTGGGAAAAGCCTTATCTTTGCGCCATGAAAAGGTGTGTTCTTCTCCGACTTTATCTGCTGCCGGTTCTGCTGTGCAGCCTGGTGGCCTGCAGACCCGACCCGTACCCGCCGGTGCTGTTGCAGGCAGACCGCCTGGCCGGTACCTGTCCGGACAGTGCCATCGCATTGCTGGCCGGTGCAGAAGCCGAGATGCGCACCGAACCGGAACGGACGCAGATGTACTACCGCCTGCTCTGCATCAAGGCCCGCGACAAGGCCTACATCCGGCACACATCGGACAGCATGGTGCTGGCTGTCCTGAACTACTATATAGAAAAACAAGACGCACGCCACCTGCCGGAAGCCTATTACTACGCAGCGCGTGTGCATTGCGACCTGGGGGATGCCCCGCAAGCACTCGGCTATTTCGAAAAAGCACTGGAAGCCTTGCCCGCGAACGACACCTCTGTCCTGAAAGAAAAGATTGTCAGCCAGATGGGCACTCTGTTCTACTACCAGCACTTGTTTGCGGAAGCCCTGGACCTGTATAAAGAAAGCCTGCGCCTGAGCCTCCTGAACAACGACAGCACCGGCCTTTTCTACGGCCTCCGCGACGTGGCGGACATCTACTTTGAGATGAACGAACTGGACAGCGTATTGCACTACTACACCCAGGCCAGCAAGCTGAGCCGGCAATTGCAGCGATCCGACTGGTTCTACATGATTCAAGGACAACTTGCGAGCCTCTATACCGCCAAAGCGGACTATGAAGCAGCCCGCCTCCCGCTGCAACAGGCACTGGCACATACGGACGATATTAGCAAAACTGCCGTCTATTCCATTGCGGCCGACTATTACCGGAGAACCGGGCAACAGGACTCGGCCGAGTGGTATCACCGCACGTTGCTGGACTGTGGCAGCATCTATGCCAAAGAAGTGGCTTACCGCGAACTGTTGCGGCAAGCCATCGGGCAAAAAGACTGGCAAAAGGCCGCAGGCTTTCTGGACGGCTACCAGACTTGCATCGACTCGGTGCAGCGCATCACACAGACGGAAACGGTGCATCGGATGTATGCACTCTACAACTACCGGTTGCGTGAAGCCCGGAACCTGCAACTGGAAGCCCGGAATCAGACCCAGGCATTCTGGCTGTGGAGAGCGGTACTGTCGCTGGTGGTCGTGGCCTTGTGCGGGGTAATCTACTGGCTGCGAAGCCAACGGCAGAAGAAGCAACTGGAGGAACAGCTGAAACAGCTGGAACAGATAGCGGAAGAAAACAGGCAGAAAGCAGCCTTGCAGGAAAAACTCATCTCGCAACGGGAAGAACTGGAACGCAACCTGCAACGCATCCTCCCGGCGGGCGACACCATCCAGACCGCCAGACTGCAACGCAAAATGCAGCTGATAAACTCCGTACTGACACAAAACGAAATCGAGTCGGCCGAAGAAGCCGAAAGCAGGGAGGCTTTGTTTCAGGACCCGCTCTACCGCGACCTGCAGGCACGGGCACACGCCGTGCGAGGGGACGGACACGTGACTCCCCAAGAATGGGACACCTTGCGCGACCGGATGCAACCGGCTTTTCCACGGTTCTTCGAACGGCTCCGCTCCCTCCACCCCGCACCCAACGCCAACGAACTGCATGTCTGCATCCTGATCAAGCTGAACTTTCTTCCCGCAGACATTGCCCGCCTGCTCGGCCTGAAGCGGGAAACCATCTATTCCATCCGCAAACGCCTGTACAGGAAGGTGACAGGCACCAACGGCACGGCAGAAGACTGGGACAAGATTGTGCTGTCGCTGTGAGCGGTGAGGCATGAGGCCGGTTGGAACGGACTGCCGAAAAAACGGCCTGTTTGCTTTGCGGTGAACGGGGCATTCTTTATCTTTGCCCGAAAACCACCGCCCGGAACCATGATTGACTGGAGCCTGCTTGCAAGCCAAATCGCCACAGTAACCGCCGCAACCGTTTACATCGGCATTGTCGTGGAGACCATCGTGGTCCTCATCCTCGACAACCGCAACCCGGTGAAGACCATCGCGTGGATGCTGGTACTGATATTCCTGCCCGTGGTGGGTCTGGTGTTCTACTTCTTCTTCGGGCGCAGCCAGCGGCACGAGCGCATCATCAGCAAAAAGAACCGGGACCACCTGCTGAAGAAACCGCTTGCCGAATACCTGGCGCAGGACATCCACGAGGTGCCGCCGCACTATGCCCGCCTGATAACCCTGTTCTGCAACCTCAGCCGGTCGTTCCCCTTCGAAGGCAACAGCGTGCGAATCTACACCCGGGGAATCCCGATGCTGCAGGCACTCCTGCGCGAACTGCAACGGGCCACGGACCACATCCACCTGGAGTTCTACATCTTCGAAGACGATGCCATCGGCCGCATGGTGCGCGACGCGCTGAAAGACAAGGCACGGCAGGGGGTGGAGGTGCGCGTCATCTACGACGACGTGGGCTGCTGGCACGTGCCCAACGCCTTCTTCGAGCAGATGCGCGAAGCGGGCATCGAGGTGCGCAGCTTCCTGAAGGTGCGCTTCCCGCGCTTCACCAGCAAGGTGAACTACCGCAACCACCGGAAAATAGCCGTGATAGACGGGCGTGTGGGATTCGTGGGAGGGATGAACCTGGCCGAACGCTACATGCGGGGACTCCCGTGGGGCATCTGGCGCGACACGCACCTGCGGCTGGAAGGGAAAGCGGTGCACGGGCTGCAGGCCACCTTCCTGCAGGACTGGTATTTCGTAGACCGCTCTTTCGTGAGCGCCGCCCGCTATTTTCCCAAGGCCGGCATCTGCGGCCCGGCACTGGCGCAAATCGTCACCGGCGAACCGGTGGGCCCGTGGCGGGAAATCATGCAGGGGCTGAACATGGCGTTGCTGGGAGCCCGCAAGTACTTCTACATCCAGACGCCCTACTTCCTGCCCACCGAAACCATCCTGACCGCCATGCAGACCGCCGCCCAGGCGGGGGTGGACGTGCGGCTGATGATTCCCAAACGGGCAGACACCAGACTGACACACTGGGGAACGCGCTCCTACATAGCAGACGCGCTGCGCGCCGGCGTGAAAATCTACTTCTACAAAAAGGGATTCCTGCACTCCAAGCTGATGGTGGCGGACGACGAACTGTCCACAGTGGGCTCTACGAACCTCGACTTCCGCAGCTTCGAGCACAACTTCGAAGTGAATGCCTTCATCTACGACAAGGAGACTGCCCTCCAGATGCGCGAAATCTTCCTGATGGACCAGCGGGACTGCGAACAGGTCTTCCTGAAAAACTGGACGAAACGCCCGTGGCACCGCAAAGCCGTGGAGAGCGTGGTGCGGCTCATGTCTCCGCTGCTCTGAAGAAGGAGAAGTTGACGCTGCCGTACACACGCCGTTCGACAAAGCAGGGGTGCGGCTCGAAGCCGTTCTTCTTGCCATGCTCCAGCACCAGCAAGCCGCCGGGCTTCAGCAGGCCACCCTCCAGAACCAGGTCGGGCAGGGTCTCCAATCCCTCCAGATCGTATGGCGGGTCGGCAAAGACGAAATCGAACTGCGCCTTTCCGCAGCCTTTGACATACTTGAACACATCGGCCCGCAGGGGAAGGCATTTGTCGGTCTTCACCTCCTGCATCACACGGCAGATGAAAGCGTGGTGCGCCCGGTCTCTCTCTACGCTCACCACCCGCGCACACCCGCGCGACACAAGCTCCAGGCTGATGCTGCCCGTCCCGGCAAAGAGGTCAAGGGCCTGAAGCCCTTCGAAGTCCAGGTAGTTGGACAATACGTTGAACAGGTTTTCCTTGGCAAAGTCGGTGGTGGGCCGTGCCTTGAAGGTGCGGGGCACGTCGAAATGCCTCCGCCTGTATATTCCGCCAATCACTCGCATAAGGTAATGTTTTGTAAATCCAGGTTTTCGACAGGCAACAGGACAAACACCTGCCGGACGTATTTCTTCAACAGGGTCAGGAGTGCTTCGCGCTTTTCCGCCGTGCCGCCGGTGAGGTGCAGCTCGTCGCGCTCCTGATCCAGGTGCAACTGTTTCCACAGATACAGCAGGTAGTACGCGCAGTCTGTCGTCTCCCTGCAGGCAAACACATTGCCCAGCTGCAGGCGGCCACGCTCGAACACGTAGACATCCATGCCCTCTCCGCGCAGGTTGACATAGACTTTCCGGCTGTTGCCCAACCGGCTCCTGACGGTGAAATACTCGATGAGAGGAGTGGACTGGGCATAAAAACGCACTGCGGGGCATTGCCCAGACAGGTAGGCGCACACAGACCTGTCCATTCCGAACAGTACGACCACGTTGCTCTTGTGCAGAATGTTGTAGTGGACTTCCTCGTTGTCCGCCCGGGGGTGGTTGTAGTAGAACATCGCTTCGGCCTGTTCGTCTTCAAACAGTTCCAGCGGCACGAACGCCACCCGCCTGCCCGCCATCAGCACATTGAAGTTCCGATAGGCATGATTCAGGCACTGCACCTCGCGGAACATCCGTTTCACGTTGGCCGTCAGCGACAAGGCCTCATCCGTTGCATAGTCGCAACACGTCACGGGCGGGTCTCCCAGCGGGTCGTACACCGAACAGGCAAATCCTTCCGCACTCAGGCGAAGGGACAAGGTGCATTGCGCCGCTTTGCTAAAGTCTATGTTGTCCATCATCGTTCATTTCCTGCCACCGGTAGCGTCAACGCAAGATTAAGTGACATTTTCATGAGAAATCTGTTTCCTATTTGCTATATTCGCACTGCAAAAGTAGAAAGAAATCATATTATAAACGCCTGTTCCTCTCTTTTTTTTGATTAACAGAATGATAAGTAACTATTTAGCAGAACAGATCAGGGAGAACTTCCCCCACCCTCCCACAGCGGAACAGGAAGATGCCATTGCCGGCCTGTCGCAGTTCCTGCTCTCGCCCCGCACCGACCGGCTCTTCCTCCTGTGCGGCTATGCAGGCACGGGCAAAACCTCGCTGATGGCCGCCCTGGTACGCACCCTGGACCGGTTGCAACAGAAGTCAGTGTTGCTGGCTCCCACGGGGCGGGCTGCCAAAGTATTCTCACTCTATGCCGGACATCCGGCCTTCACCATCCACAAAAAGATTTACCGGCAACGCTCCTTCTCCGGCGAGACCGACAACTTCACCCTGAACGAAAACCTTACCACCCATACCTTATATATAGTGGACGAAGCCTCGATGATTGCCAACGGAGGACTGTCCGGCCCGGTGTTCGGCAGCGGACGGTTGCTGGACGACCTGGTCAGGTTTGTCTATTCGGGCACGGGATGCAGGCTGCTCCTCATGGGCGACACGGCACAGCTGCCTCCCGTGGGCGAAGAAGAAAGCCCCGCCCTCTCGCCCGAAGCCTTGCAGGGATACGGGCTGGAAATCGTGAAAGCACAACTGACGCAGGTGGTCCGGCAGGGAGAACAGTCGGGCATCCTGTGGAACGCCACCCGGTTGCGCCGGCTGATAGCCGGGAACAACTGCCACACGCTGCCCAGAATCAGGCTGGCCGGCTTCAGCGACATCCGCCTGCTGCCCGGCAATGAACTGACAGACACCCTGGAGTCTTGCTACGACCGCGACGGCCTGGACGAAACCATCGTGATCTGCCGTTCCAACAAGCGGGCCAACCTCTACAACAAAGGCATCCGTGCCCAAATCCTGTGGAGAGAAGACGAACTGAACACGGGCGACCTCCTCATGGTGGCCAAAAACAACTATCACTGGGCAGAAAAGCAGAAGACGATGGACTTCATAGCCAACGGAGAGACCGCCGTCGTGCAGCGTGTGCGGCGCACCCGCGAGCTATACGGCTTCCGCTTTGCCGACGTTACCCTGGCTTTTCCCGACTACGACCACCTGGAGGTGGAAGCAAACCTCCTGCTGGACACGCTCCACACCGATGCCCCCGCCCTCCCGCAGGCCGACAACAACCGCCTCTTCCAGGCCGTGCTCGAAGACTATGCAGACATCGGCAACAGGCGGGAACGGATGAAGAAAATGAAGGCAGACCCCTACTACAATGCCCTGCAAGTGAAATATGCGTATGCCATCACTTGCCACAAGGCGCAAGGCGGGCAATGGAAAAACGTATTCCTGGACCAGGGCTACCTCCCGGACGAATACCTCACGCCCGATTACTTCCGCTGGCTGTACACAGCCTTCACACGCGCTACCGGCACCCTCTACCTGGTGAACTATCCGCCCCAACAGGTAGAGTGAAACCGGCGGCAACTGCCACTCCGGCCGCACTGCTGCCATTCCGGCCGAAAGCGACAGGTTGTCATGCCGGAAGACAATGTAAAACCTTCTCTATTTTGACTTACGTCAATAAATATGTTGTAAAACATATATTTCCCTCCTAAGACGTTGCCGGCTTCACAGAAAGGCCTTATTTTTGTGTTGTAAAACATGGATTCAACAAGAATCCGAAAGGATAAACCCAAATCGGTCATTAGAAATTTTTGCAAGCAAAGTGTAAGATAAAATCTCATTATAAATTCAATCGTACATCGTATCGCTTAACTCCTGCTTAAAAAGCAGTGCGTATTTCATGCAAAAAGAAAGCGAAATTTTCTAATGACCGATTTGGGATAAACAAGATTGTTTAGGAGGATAACAAAATGAAAATGTTTAAGAAAATCATGGACT